>DASXRF010000110.1:0-3146 GCA_036506755.1 Solirubrobacteraceae bacterium
GCCGCGGCGTCGAGAAGGCGGGCACCCGCGTCACGTGGCGCGAGTACGACGCCGAGCACGCCTTCGGCCGCGACGTCGGCGCCCGTTACGACCCCGAGGTGACCGACCAGGCCTTCGCCGAGACCGTGGCGCTCTTCCGCCGGTGTGCCATTAACTGAAATAGGGGTCAGACCCCTGGCGGGGGCGCAAGAGCGCTCGCAGGTCGCCGACTGGGCCGACGTGCCCCAGCTTGTCCGGGTTGACGATCGAGCGGACGGCCTGCACCGCTCCGCCGGCGATGTCGAGGGCCATGACGCCGATCACCCTGCCCTCGCCGTCGAGCATCAGCGCGCCCGGCTGCCCGTTGACCTCGACCGGGCGCATCTCGGCACCGGCGGTCCTGAAGCCCTGCCGCGCCCAGGCGAGCAGCGTGCGCGCCACGCGGCTGCGCCCGTGCAGCGACCGCGCCAGCGCCGGGACCTTGCCGCCACCGTCGCCGTGCAGCACGACGTCGGCGGCGAGCAGCGACTCCAGGCCCGCCAGGTCGCCCTCCCGCGCCGCCGCGAAGAACCGCCGCGCCAGCTCGTCGCGCCGGCGGCGCGAGGCCTCGAAGCGCGGCTTGCGCTCCTCGACGTGCCGGCGCGCCCGGGCCGCCAGCTGGCGCGCGTTGTCCTCGCTCTTGCCGATGATCGCGGCGATCTCCTCGTAGCCGTAATCGAAGGCGTCGCGCAGCAGCAGGACGGCCCGCTGCTCGGGCGACAGGCTCTCGAGCAGCACGAGGAAGGCGAGCGAGAGCGAGTCGGCCATCTCGGCCTGGACCGCCGGATCGTCCGCGGCGTCGGTGACGAGCGGCTCGGGCAGCCACTCGCCCAGGTAGGTCTCGCGGCGCACGCGGGCCGAGCGCAGGTGGTCGATCGCGAGTCGGGTCGCGACCGTGGCCACGTAGGCGCGCGGCGACTCGATGGGCTCGCCCGCCTGGTGGACGCGCAGCAGCGCCTCCTGCACGACGTCCTCCGCCTCGGCCACGCTGCCGAGCATGCGGTAGGCGATCGCGAAGGCCGCCGACCGCAGCTCGTCGACGTCCGCCGCGCTCATGCGGCTTCCTCCGCCAGGCCCTGGCGCCAGCTCGCGTGCCTCGGGCGCCAGCCCAGGTCGCGCTTGGCCTTCGCGTTCGACGCTCCGCGCACCTCGGTCATCATGACCGCCGCCGCCTCGCCGGCGAGCAGGCGCCCGACCACCCGCGGCACGCGGCGCGGCGGCGGCGCGCCGAGCGCCGCCGCGACCGCGGGCAGCCACTCCGCGACCGCCGCGGGCTCGTCGTCGACGACGTTGTAGA
Organism: Solirubrobacteraceae bacterium; assembly: GCA_036506755.1. Taxonomy (GTDB): domain Bacteria; phylum Actinomycetota; class Thermoleophilia; order Solirubrobacterales; family Solirubrobacteraceae; genus DASXRF01. The sequence goes on from DASXRF010000110.1 coordinate 1,316, forward strand.
CGCCCCGCGAGCCGCGCTCGATCGCCGCGACGGTGGCGTCGGCCGCGTCCTCGATGTGGATGAACGACCACACGCCGGCGCCGCCGCCGACCACCGGGAAGCGGCGCTTGCGGATCAGCGCGACGTGCTCGCCGTCGCGGTCGAGCGACGTGCCCGGGCCGTAGAAGCCGCCGTAGCGGAGGACGATCCCCTCGGTCCAGTCGGCGCCGGTGACCGCGCGCTCGAGGTAGCGGATCGCGTCGAGCGTGCGCTGCATCGCCTTCGCCGGCGCCGGATCGAGCGGGTCGTCCTCGCTCTTCACGGGTCCGCCGGTGCGAGCGAACGGCCAGCCGGCGAAGCTCTGGGCGACGAACCGGCGCACGCCGACCGCGCGGCCGGCGGCCAGCAGGTGGTCGGTGCCCTCCGTGCGCAGGCGGTTCGTCGCGGCGAAGTCGCGATCGAAGTGGCGCATGTCCAGCGAGCCCGCGAGCGCGGTCAGCTGGTGGACGATGACCTCCGGCTGCGCCTGGGCGACCGCGCCCCCGACGGCATCGGGATCGAGCGCGTCGGCGACCACGGGCGTCGCGCCCAGCGCGCGCACCGCCTCGCCGCGCGACGCGGTGCGCGTCATGCCCACCACCTCGTGCCCGTTCGCGACCAGCCGCGGGACCAGCTGCTTGCCCAGGGCGCCTGTGGCGCCGGCGACCAGGACCTTCATGAGGACTCCTCTCGTCGGGGACTGCAACCCCTCTGACGAGATGGCCCGCGCGCCTGTGACAGCGCGGCGGGTGCCGCTACCAGTGCACGCCCTTCATCAGGTTGGCCATGGCGATCTGCTCCATCGAGGCCTTCTCCTTCTCGTCCTTCTTGCCCTTCGCCGCCGCGGAGTCGGGGAAGACCTTGTACGCCGTGTGGAGGATCTGGTCGACGGCCTTGGGCGCCAGCGCGTAGGCGACCTCGCCGAACGTGCCCAGGCGCGTGTTGATCGTCTTGGGCTTGGCGCGGATGGCCTCGCAGACGAGGTCGGCCGCCTGGTCGGGCGTGATCGTCGGGAACGCGTCGTAGATCTTGGTCGGCGCGATCATCGGCGTGCGCACGAGCGGCATGTGGATCGTCGTGAACGAGATGTTGTCGCCGATGGTCTCCGAGGACACGACCCGGGTCCACGCGTCGAGCGCGGCCTTCGAGGCCACGTAGGCGCTGAAGCGCGGCGGGTTCGTCTGCGCGCCGATCGACGAGACGTTGACGACGTGGCCGAACTTGCGCTCCTTCATGTGCGGCATCAGCGCCATCGTCATCTTGATCGCGCCGAAGTAGTTGAGCTGCATCGTGCGCTCGAAGTCGTGGAAGCGGTCGTAGCTGAGCTCGACCGAGCGGCGGATCGAGCGCCCGGCGTTGTTGACGAGCATGTCGATCGCCGGGTGGTCGTCGAGCATCTTGCGCGCGCTCTCCTCGATGGCGTCCATGTCGGAGAGGTCGGTGGGGTAGACGTAGGCCGTCCCGCCGCGCGCCTCGATCTCGGCCTTGAGCTCCTCGAGCTTCTCGACGCCGCGCGAGACGAGCAGCGGGATGCCCCCCGCGGCGGCGATCTTCAACGCGGCGGAGCGGCCGATGCCGCTCGACGCGCCGGTGATGACGACGGTCTTGCCGTTGACCGCGCCCTCGAAGGAGCGGTCGCGGAACAGGTCGGGGTCCAGGTTGCGCTCCCAGTAGTCCCACAGCTTGTGGGCGTAGCTCTCCAGCGGCGGGACCTCGATGCCGGAGCCCTTGAGCGCCCGCTCGGTGTCGCGCGTGTCGAACTGGGGGCGCAGCGCCATGTGCTCGAGGACCTCCTCGGGGATCCCGAAGTCGG
>DASXRF010000111.1:0-3136 GCA_036506755.1 Solirubrobacteraceae bacterium
TCGCCCGGCTGACGCGCGCGCAGGCCTACACCGTCGACGAGGGCGGCCGGCTCGCCGACGTCTACCGCAAGCTGGGCTCGCGCCTGGGCTCCAAGCGCGAGCACCGCCAGGTCACGGCGGGCTTCGCCGGCGGGGGCGCGCTCCTCCTCGCCGCCGCGCTGGCGCTGTCGCTGCGCTGGGCCGGGCGGCTGCCGTAGCCGCTATTCCGCCCGGCTGAACTCGACGATCGCGATCGCCAGCATCAGCGCGCCGAGCAGCGCGACGACCGCGGCCTCCAGCGCGCCGGGCACGCGCCAGCCGAACCAGGTCACGCCCGGGTCGAGCGCGTGGCGCGCGGCGGGGCTGATGTCGAGATGCGTGAAGACGATCCGGCGCATAGGGTCGACCGCGTAGGTGAGCGGGTCGAGCCGGTTGAGCAGCTCCAGCCAGCGCGGCAGCCCGGACACCGGGAACAGCGCCCCGGCGAGGAAGAACATCGGCATCATCACCATCTGCATCAGCGCCATGAACGACTGCATCTGCGTGATGCGCGCGGCGGCCATGACGCCGAAGGCGGTGATCGCGAACGCCAGCAGCAGCTGCAGCGCGAAGACCCCGAGCAGCAGCGTGGGCGCGTAGGGCACGCCGACCAGCCCGGCGAGCGCGATCACGATCACGCCCTGGATCGACGCGACGGTCGCGCCGCCCAGGCACTTGCCGATCACGAGCGAGCTGCGCCGGACGGGCGCGACCATCATCTCGCGCAGGAAGCCGAACTCGCGGTCCCAGACGAGCGACGCCGCCGAGAACATCGCCGTGAAGAGCACCGCCATGCACAGGACGCCCGGGTAGACGAAGGTCCGCAGGTCGACGCCGTGGGTGCCGGCCGAGGCGATCCGCGACAGCCCGGTGCCCAGCACGAACAGGAACAGGAACGGCTGGACCAGCGAGGTGACGATCCGCAGGCGGTCCTGGCCGAAGCGGATCAGCTCGCGCTGCCAGACGATCTTGACCGCGCGCGCGTCGCCGCGCCAGCTGCGGGCCGGGACGCGCACCCGCGCGACGGGCGCCGTGCCGGTGGCGGTCGCCTCGCCCGCCATCGCCTACCTCGCCATCATGCGCGCCATCGGGCGCAGCCGGTCGGTGGCCGTCGCCTCGGCGTCGCGGATCGTCGTGCCGGTGTAGGACATGAACACGTCGTCCAGCGAGGGCCGGGCGACGCGGACCGCGCGGATCGGGACGCCCAGCTCGGCGAACAGGCGCGGCACGAACTGGTCGCCCTCGGCCACGCCGAACGTGACCTGACCCTCGGCGACCGTCGCCTCGAGCCCGAAGCGCTCCTGCAGGGCGGCGATGGCCGCGGCGTCGTCGTCGGTCTGGATCTGCACCCGGTCGGTTCCCACGCTCGCCTTCAGCGCCGCGGGCGTGTCGATCACGATGATCCGCCCGTGGTCCATGATCGCGATCCGGTCGCAGTACTCGGCCTCGTCCATGTAGTGCGTCGTCAGGAAGATCGTGATGTCCTCGCGGCGCTTGAGCTCGCGGATGTAGGTCCAGATGTGGTGGCGGGTCTGCGGGTCGAGCCCGATCGTCGGCTCGTCCAGGAAGAGCACGCGCGGCGAGTGCAGGAAGCCGCGGGCGATCTCGAGGCGGCGCTTCATGCCGCCCGAGAACGTCATGACGCGGCTCGCGCGCCGCTCCCACAGCCCGACCATGTCGAGGACCTGGCGCATCCGCGGGCCGACCGCGTCGCGCGGGACGCCGTAGAGCTCGGCGTGCAGGCGCAGGTTCTGCTCGGCGCTGAGGTAGCCGTCGAGGGTCGTGTCCTGGAAGACCAGGCCGATGTTGCGCCGGACATCGTCGCGCTCGGAGACGACGTCGTGGCCCGCCACGCGCGCCGAGCCCGCGGTAGGCCGCACCAGTGTGCACAGCACGTTGATCGTGGTCGACTTGCCCGCGCCGTTGGGGCCGAGAAAGCCGAACGTCTCGCCCGGGGCCACGTCGAAGTCGATCCCGCGGACCGCCTCGAGGTCGCCGTAGCGCTTCGCCAGCCCCCGCACTTGCACCGCTGCCTGCACCGAGGACAGTATGTCGGCCCCGGGCTAGGGTCCCAGCCGCATGTCCAACCAGGGGGCAGAGCTGGCCGCGCGGCTGCGCGACGGCGACCTCGGCGCGGCACCCGCCGTGCTCAACCTCGTCGAGAACCGCACGCCTGCGGCGCGCGAGGCGGTGGCCGACCTGCTGCACGGCGTCTCGCCGGCCGCACTGGGCGGCGAGGCGCGCGCGCACGTCGTCGGCGTGACCGGCCCGCCGGGCGCCGGCAAGTCGACGCTGCTCAGCGAGCTCGTCGCGGCCTGGCGCGGCGAGGGGCGCAGCGTCGCCGTCCTCGCGGTCGACCCGTCGTCGAAGGTCTCGGGCGGGGCGCTGCTCGGCGATCGGGCCCGGATCAAACATGACCCCGGCGATCGCGGCGTGTTCATCCGCTCGACGGCGGCCGGCGGGCGTCTCGGGGGGCTGGCGCCGTCGACCCGGGCGGCGGCGCAGGCGCTGGCCGCGGCGTTCGACGTCGTCGTCATCGAGACGGTCGGCGTGGGCCAGTCGGAGACCGAGGTGGCCGAGGTCGCCGACACCGTCGCGGTGATCGTGCAGCCCGGCTCGGGCGACGTCCTGCAGTTCCTCAAGAGCGGCATCATGGAGGTGCCCGACGTGCTCGTCGTGACAAAGGCCGACCTGGGCCAGGTCGCGCTCAGCGCCCGCCGCGACCTCTCGGCGGCGCTGCGCGCGCTCGGCCGCCGCGACACCGCCGTCGTCGCGGTCTCCTCGATCCCGCCGGTGCAGGGCATCGATGACCTCGTCGCCGCGCTCGACGCGCACCGCGCCCGGCTCGACCAGCCCCAGCGGCGGCTCGCCGCGCGGCGCGCCGGCGCGCTGGCCGACTTCGCCGCCGAGCACGGCGAGCGCGGGCTGCGCGCGCTGGGCGGGCGCCGGGCGGCCGAGCGCCTCCTGGCCGAGCAGGACCCCGGCGCCGACGTTGCGACGCTCGTCGAGGCGCTCGAGGCGCGCGCCGAGGCGGCCTCGTGAAGCGGTTGCTGCAGCTGGGGCTGCTCGTCGCCACGGTCACCGTCGTCACGCTCGTCGCACTTGGCCTCGGCGCGAC
>DASXRF010000112.1:0-5075 GCA_036506755.1 Solirubrobacteraceae bacterium
AGGACCAGGTCGTGGAAGCGCAGCAGGATGCGCCGGCGCTCGGCGAAGGACGTGCGCGCCCAGGAAGCCTGGGCGGCGCGGGCGCGCTCGATGGCGGCGCGGACGTCGTCGGGCGTGCAGCGCGGCACGGCGCCGAGCGGCGCGCCGGTGAAGGGTTGCTCGACCTCCATGTCCTCGCGCGGCGCGGTCGTCTGGACGCGGGCGGCGAGGGCGGCGATCTGGGCGGCGCTGATGCGCCGCGAGGGCAGCGCGGCGGCCGCGCGCGGCGGCGCCTGGGAAACGGTGGCCATGGCGGAAGCTTCCTCCTTCAGGCGGGCGGCGTGCGGGCACGCCCTCGCCGGCCAGACGGACCACGCCGCGACCCGCCACCTAACGCCGGGGGCGGAGCGCCGGCGTCGCGGCCCGGCTGCCGCCGGGCGGGCGCCACGCCCTCGGCATGCGCCGCTCAGCCTGGATCCGCCGATCGATCGTGGATGCCGCGAGAATCGGAGATCCAGGCTCAGTCCGCCACGACCGCCGGTCGCACGCGCCGCTCCGGCTCGGCACGACCGGCGCTGAACACGAGGCCTTCCGCCTCCAGGCGCTCGCGGACGGCGACCGGATCGCCGAGCGCGTTGTCGGCGACCCCGCCGCTCGACTTCAGCACGCGGTGCGCGCCCGGGATCGACTCGCGCAGCAGGCGTTGGTTGAGCCCGATCGCCTGACGACGCTCGCCGCCCGCGGCGACGCACACGTCCGCGTAGCTCATCCAGTGGCCGGCCGGGATGGCCTCCACCACTTCGCGCAGCTTGTCGCTCTCCATCGCTCTCGCTCCTCGTCTCGTTCGGGGAGCGCGACCGTATGCCGGCGCGGGGCAGAATCGGCCGGATGCGGGCGATTTGTCACAGAGGCGCTGCGAAGGCGTGTGAAACGCGTGGTCGCGGGCCGCGGCCGCCTAGGCCCGCTCGACGACGACGCGCAGCTCGCGGCCCTCGATCGTCGCCGCCTCGCCACGACCGTCGCCGTCGTAGGAGACGTCCACGGCCAGGACCTCCCGCGTCACGTACGGCTCGAACGCGCGCGCCGCGTCGAGCAGCGTCTCGTCGCCGCCGAGGGTCAGCGCGATGCGATCGGAGACCTCCAGGCCGGCGCGCTTGCGCGTCTCCTGCACGGCGCGCACGACCTCGCGCGCCAGGCCCTCGCGGCGCAGGTCGTCGTCGAGGCTCAGCTCGAGCGCGACCGCGTGAGCGCCCTCGCGCTCGACTTGGTACCCCTCCAGCGGCTTCATCGCCAGCAGCAGGTCGTCGGGCTGGAGCACGTGCTCGGCGCCGTCGACGTTGATGCCGATCGGGCGCTCCTCGCGCACGGCCGCCGCGACATGGGCAGCCTCGAGCGAGGCGATCGCCGCGGCGACGCGCGGCATCTGCTTGCCGAAGCGCGGTCCGAGCGCGCGGAAATTCGGCTTGATCTCGTAGGAACCCAGCTCGTCGGCCCGCTCGACGAAGCGCAGCTCCTTGACGTTGAGCTCGTCGCGGACAGCCTCGGACAGGCGCTGGATCGCCTGCCGGTCGCTGTCGGAGGCGACCACGACCGCCGCGCGCAGCGGCTGGCGCAGCTTGATGGTCGCCGCCGCGCGCGCCGAGAGCCCGAGCCGCACCGCGTCGCGCGCGACCGCCATGTCGGCCTCGAGCGCCAGGTCGCGCTCCGCCGGCGCCGGCCAGTCGCACAGGTGCACGCTCGGCTCGCCGCCGTCGAGCTCCTCGTAGAGCTCGTCGGCGAGGAACGGGCAGAACGGCGCGAGCAGCTTCGCCACCGTCAGCAGGCACGTGCGCAGCGTCTCGAAGGCGGCCGACTCGCCGGTCCAGAAGCGCCGGCGGTTGCGCCGCACGTACCAGTTGGACAGGTCGTCGACGAAGTCGGCCAGCGCCCGGCCGGCGAAGGTCGCGTCGAAGTCCTCCAAGCGCTCGGTGACCTCGCCGACCGTCGCCGCCAGCCGCGAGAGGATCCAGCGGTCGAAGTCGGTCGGCTCGGTCTCGCGCTCGACGCGGTACTGCGAGTGGAAGTGATGGATGGCCCAGAGCTGGCGCAGGAACGAGCGCGCCGCCTCGCCCACCGCGTCGGTGCTGAACCGGTAGCCGTCCCACGGCTGCTTGGACGTGAAGAAGAACCAGCGGAAGGCGTCGGCGCCGAAGCGGTTCAGGACCTCCCACGGCTCGACGACGTTGCCCCTGGACTTCGACATCTTCTGGCCCTCGCCGTCGACGAGCAGACCGAGGCAGATGACGGTGCGATACGGCGCGCGGTCGAACAGCAGCGTCGACACGGCGAGCAGCGAGTAGAACCAGCCGCGCGTCTGGTCCAGCGCCTCGCAGATGAAGTCGGCGGGGAAGTGCGCGTCGAAGCGCTCCTTGCTCTCGAACGGCGCGTGGTGCTGGGCGAAGGGCATCGAGCCCGAGTCGAACCAGGCGTCGATGACCTCGGGCACGCGCGTCATCGGCTCGCCGCACTGCGCGCACGGGAAGCCGACGTCGTCGACGAACGGGCGGTGGTGATCGTCGAGCGCGGCGCCCGACAGCTCCTCGAGCTCCGCAAAGGACCCGACGCAGTGCAGGTGGCCGTTCTCGCAGCGCCACACGGGCAGCGGCGTGCCCCAGTAGCGCTCGCGCGACAGCGCCCAGTCGACGTTGTGGTCCAGCCAGTCGCCGAACCGCCCGTGCTTGATGTGCTCGGGATGCCAGGTGACCGTCTCGTTGGCCGCCAGCAGGCGGTCGCGCAGCTTCGACGTGGCGATGTACCACGACGGCTTGGCGTAGTAGAGCAGCGGCGTCCCGCAGCGCCAGCAGTGCGGGTAGGCGTGCTCGTAGCGCTCGTCGCGCAGCAGCCGGCCGCGCGCGCGGAGATCCTCGACGAGATCCGGGTCGGCGTCCTTGACGAAGCGCCCGGCGTAGGGGCCGATGCGCTCGTCGTAGGTTCCGTCGAGCCGGACGGGGTTGACGACGTTGAGCCCGTACCGGCGGCCGAGGTTGAAGTCGTCCTCGCCGAAGGCGATCGCGGTGTGGACCAGGCCCGTGCCGTCGGTGGCGCTGACGAAGTCGGCGAGCAGGACCGTGTGCCCGCGCTCGCCGTACTCGCTCGCCGGGATGAACGGGAACGGCGGCTCGTAGCGCACGCCTTCGAGCTCGCTCCCCGGGAAGCGCTCGACGATCTCGACGCCGTCCTCGCCGAGCACGCGCCCGACGAGCGCCTCGGCCAGCACGAACGTCTCGCCGTCCTTGCGCGCGCGGGCGTACGTCAGCTCCGGATGCGCCGCGACGGCGGCGTTGGACACCAGCGTCCACGGGGTCGTCGTCCACACGAGCAGCGACTCGTCGCGGCCGACGAGCGGGAAGCGGACGTACACGCTCGGGTCGGTGACGTCGCGATAGCCGAGGGACACCTCGTGGCTGGAGAGCGCCGTCTGGTCGCGCGGGCAGTAGGGCACGACGCGGTGGCTCTCGTAGAGCAGGCCCTTGTCGTAGATCTGGCGCAGCGCCCACCAGACCGACTCGACGTAGCTGTCGTCGAGCGTTCGGTAGGCGTCGTCGAGGTCGAGCCAGAAGCCGATGCGCTCGGTCAGCGCCGTCCAGTCCTCGAGGTACTCGAAGACCGACTCGCGGCACAACCGGTTGAACTCGGCGATGCCGATGCGCTCGATGTCGGCCTTCGACTGCAGGCCGAGCTTCTGCTCGACGGCGATCTCGACCGGCAGCCCGTGGCAGTCCCAGCCGGCCTTGCGGTCGACCCGGTAGCCCTGCATCGTCTTGAAGCGCGGGTAGATGTCCTTGAACACGCGCGCGAGGACGTGGTGCGCGCCCGGGCGCCCGTTGGCCGTCGGCGGGCCCTCGTAGAAGACCCACTGCGGGGCGCCCTCGCGGCGGCGCAGCGATTCGTGGAAGACGTCGCGCTCGCGCCAGCGCTCGAGCACGCGCTCCTCGAGCGCCGGGAAGGACGGGCTGGGGTCGACGGCCACGAGGGGCCGATTCTAGGTCGGCGCGCGCTCGTCGCTACCGTCGCCCCCGATGCACGACACGCGGGTCGCGGTCGTCACCGGGGCCAACCGGGGCATCGGCTTCGAGGTCTGCCGCCAGCTGGTCGGGCGCGGGTTCAGCGTGGTCCTCGGCTCGCGCGATGCCGGCAGGGGTGCGGCGGCCGCCCGCGAGCTCGGCGTCGTCGCGCGCCGGCTCGACGTCGCCGACGAGGAGAGCGTGCGGGACGCCGCGCGCTGGCTGGAGGGGTCCCTCGGGCGCTGCGACGCGCTCGTCAACAACGCCGCGATCCACTACGACACCTGGCAACGCGCCTCCAGCGCCGACCTCGCCGTCGTCCACGAGGCGCTGGAGACGAACCTCTTCGGCGCGTGGCGCACGACGCTCGCGTTCCTGCCGCTGCTGCGCCGCTCGCCCCACCCGCGCGTCGTCAACGTCTCCTCGGGCGGCGGCTCGATCTCGGAGATGGGCGCCGGAACGCCCGCCTACCACGTGAGCAAGGCGGCGCTCAACGCGCTGACCCGGACGCTCGCCGCGGAGCTGCGATCCGACGGCATCCTCGTCAACGCCATCTGCCCCGGGTGGACGGCCACCGACATGGGCGGCGCGGGAGGGCGGCCCGTGGAGGAGGGCGCGGCGAGCGTCGTCTGGGGCGTCACGCTCGGCGACGACGGGCCGACCGGCGGCTTCTTCCGCGATGGCCGGCCGCTGGACTGGTGAGCCCCGCGGCTACGCCGCCAGCTTGCGGCAGATCTCGGCCAGCGAGCGCTTCTCGCGCTCGTCGAGCGCGCTGAACGCCGCGGCGACGCGCTGCGTGTGCTCGGGGAAGAGGCGGTCGACGAGCTCCTGGCCGAGCGCGGTGAGCGCGACGCTCGCCGCGCGGCGGTCGGTGGCCAGGCGGGTGCGGACGACGAGGCCGCGCGCCTCGAGCGTCGTGACGACCTCGGTGGCGTTGGCCTTCGACGTGCGCAGGCGCGCGCGCAGCGCCCGCAGCTCGAGCTCGCCGCCGGCGGTGGCCAGGACGACGAGCACGCTGAAGCCGGTGGCCGACAGCCCCTCCCGCTCCAGGTC
>DASXRF010000113.1:0-9727 GCA_036506755.1 Solirubrobacteraceae bacterium
AAGCGATCCTTGGCGTAGGCGACCGCCATCTCCAGGCACGTCTCGACCGTCCCCAGCGACTCCGCCGCGATCAGCGCCTGGGCGAGGTACCAGGCCGCGGTGGCGTCAGCGCCGTCGAGGACGGTGCCCTTGACGCCGTCGAGGCGCACGTGGCCGAGCGAGCGCGTCGGGTCGTAGCGCCGCAGCGCCTCGACCTCGGCGCCCTCGACCGCGACGACCGCGCCGCCGTCGCAGACGACGGCGAGCACGTCGGCGCCCGGCGCGTCGGGGACCCAGAAGACCTCGCCGGTCACCGTGTCGCCGTCGAGCGTGGGCGCCGCGGCCCGCCGCGCCCCGCGCTCGGCGTCGACCGTCCAGCCGGTCTCGACGTCGCCGGGCGGCCGGGCCGCCACGTACGCCGCGCGCCGCTCACCGGTGGCGATCGCCTCGATGCCCTCGTAGCCGCCGCGGTCGAGCAGCCACGAGCCGACCAGGTGGCCGAGCAGCGGCAGCGGCGCGAGGACGCGCCCGGCCTCGGTCATCACGAGCATGGCGTCGAAGGGCGACAGGCCAGCGCCGCCGCGCTCCTCGCTGACCAGCAGCCCCGGCCAGCCGGCCTCCTCGGCGACCGGCCACGCGTCGGGCAGTTCGCCGCCGTCGAGCGCCTCGCGGGCCGCCTCGACGTAGTTGGTGCGCGACAGCGCGCCGCGCGCCGCCTCGCGCAGGAACTCCTGCTCGTCGGTCAGGTCGAGGTTCACTTGGCCGCCACCTCCCGCTCCTTGGCCCGCAGCTCGGAGAACGGGATGCCCTTGTCCAGGCGTGGCTCGGGCGGCAGGCCGAGCACCCGCTCGCCGACCGTGTTGCGCAGGATCTCCTCGGTGCCGCCCGCGCTCTTGAGGCCGGGCAGGAACGAGATCGCGTACGCCCACTCCGACGCGTCGTCGTCGAGCGCGTCGGGCCCGATGACGTCGGCGATCAGGTCGGTCGCGTCGATCGCCGCGTTGACCGTCGTGATCTTGGCCAGCGCCGACTCGGGGCCGGGGATCTGGCCCTTCTGCAGCGCGGTCAGCGTGCGGTAGCCCAGGAAGCGCAGGGCGATGAGCTCTGAGGCCAGCTCGCCGAGGCGCTGGCGCACCTCGGGGTCGCGTACGGCCTCCGGGTCGGAGGCGATGGCCGCGCTGAAGCGGTCGGCGCGGTAGCCCATGCCCTCGGAGCCCAGGCCGATGGTCAGGCGCTCGAACATGAGCGTCGTCAGCGCGGTCGTCCAGCCGTTGCCCACGCCGCCGACGACGTTCTCGGCGGGCAGGCGGACGTCGTCGAAGAACACCTCGTTGAACTCGGCCTCGCCGGAGATCTGGCGCAGCCCGCGCACCGTCACTCCCTCGGCGTCCATCGGCACGACGAACATCGTCAGGCCCTTGTGCTTGGGCACGTCGGCGTCGGTCCGCGCCAGCAGCAGGCCATACGCCGCGAACTGGGCGTTGGTCGTCCAGACCTTCTGGCCGTTGAGGACGAAGTCGCCATCGTCTTGCTTGGCCCGCGACTGGATGCCGGCCAGGTCGGAGCCCGCGGCGGGCTCGGAGAACAGCTGGCACCACACCTCGTCGCCGTGGAGCATCGGGCCGAGGTAGCGCGCCTTCTGCTCGTCGGTGCCGTGGGCGATGATCGTGGGGCCGAGCATGCCGACGCCGATGACGTCGAGGATCCCCGGCACGCCGGCCCGGCCGATCTCCTGGTTGACCGTCACCTGCTCGATCGGCCCCAGGCCCTGGCCGCCGAGCTCCCGGGGCCACGTCACGCCGGCCAGCCCCGCCTCGGCGAGCTTGCCCTGCCATTCGCGCCGCGCCCGGATGTAGGCGTCCTCGTCGCCGGTCGGCGCGCGGGGCGGCGCCTCGGCCTTGTGCTCCTCGAGCCAGGACCGGACCTTGGCCCGGAACTCGGCTTGCTGGGGAGAGTCGTTGAGGTCCACGCGCTCGGTCCTCCTTGGCTGACTGGCCAATCGCTTTCGGCCCGGAACACTAACCCGCGTTACAGGTCATCGGGCGCGAACGCGGCGGCGAGGCCGTCGCGATCGAGCCGGGCGCCGAGGCACGCGAGCAGCTTGATCCGCGCCGCCGCGGGCGACAGCGCGCCCGCGCAGATCGCCCCGGAGGCGCGCAGGTCGCGCTCGGAGCCCTCGAAGCCGTAGGTCTCGTGGAGGATCTCGCCGCGCGAGGGGCGCACGCAGGCGACGACGGGAACGCGCGCGGCCGCCGCGCGCAGCGCCTCCATGAAGGCGGGCGGGGCGTGGCCGGCGCCGAGGACGACGACGACGAGCCCGTCGGCGCCCGCGTCGAGGAGCGCGTGGACCGCCGCGCCGTCGCTGCCCAGCGCGGCGACGACCGTCTCGACGCGCCCGTCGAGGCCGTGGACCGCGAGCGGCGGCCGGCGCGCCGGGCGCGCCTCGACGCGGACGGTGTGCTCGCCCACGTAGCCGATCGGCCCGCCGTTGGGCGACAGGAACGCGCGCGGCGAGGTCGAGTCGTCCTTGCGCACCGCGCGCGCCGCGTGCAGCTCGCCGGCGAAGCAGACGAGCACCCCGAGGCCCGCGGTGTCCCTCGAGGCGGCGGCGTGCGCCGCGCCCGCCAGGTTGGCGGGACCGTCGGCGCCGGGCGCGCTCGCCGGTCGGATGGCGCCGGTGAAGACGATCGGCGTGTCGCCGTCGTAGATGAGGTCGCACAGGAAGGCGACCTCCTCGAGCGTGTCGGTTCCGTGGGTGACGACCACCCCCTCGCCGGTCGCGGCCGCCGCGGCGGCGGCGCGGGCCAGTTGCAGGGCGTCGCCCGGCGTCATCTGCGGGCCGGGCTTGTTGGCCACCTGCTCGACCGCCGACCACTGGACGTCAGGCACCAGGGCGGCGAGCGAGCCGGCGTCGAGCGCCGGGACCGCGCCTCCGCGGCCGGACATCGCGATCGTCCCGCCGGCGGCGAGCAGCCGGACGCTCAAACGCCGAACCCGCGGTCGAGCAGCTTGCGCGCCTGGGTGCCCGGGTCGGGCGAGTGCAGCAGGACGACGCCGAGGCGCCGCCCCCCGCGCCGCGCGGCGGCGACCAGGCACCGGCCCGCGCGGTCGGTGAAGCCGGTCTTGACGCCGAGCGTCCCCGGATAACCCATGCGCAGCAGCGGGTTGTTGTTGTAGAGGAAGATCCGCCCGCCCTTGATCGGGAACGGCATGACCGCCTTGCGGCGGCGCACGATGCGCGCGAGGCGGGGCTGGTCGAGGACCGCCCGCGCCTCGGCGGCGAGGTCGACCGCGCACGAGTGGTTGCCCGCGTCCTCGAAGCCGTCGGGGGAGGTGTAGTGCGTGCACCGCAGCCCCATCTCGGCCGCGCGCGCGTTCATCGTCGCCACGAAGTTGCGCACGGTCCCGCTCACCCGCTGGGCCAGGGCGATCGCGGCGTCGTTGCCGCTCGGCAGGAGCAGCCCGTTGAGCATCGTCTCGAGCTTGACGCGCTTGCCGCGCGGCAGCACGCCGACGCCCGAGCCCTTGTAGGCGAGCGCCTCCTTGGTGACGCGCACCTTGGCGTCGGCGGCCGCGCGGTCCACCACGATCAGGGCGGTCATCATCTTGGTCAGGCTGGCGATCGGCAGGACGCGCTCGGGCGCGTGGCGCCACAGGACCTGGCCGGTGTCGACGTCGAAGAGCAGGCCGCTGCGCGGCTGGTCGTGGAAGCGCAGGTGGACGGCGTCGCGCGGGCGGTCCAGCCGCAGGGCGAGCGACCGCGGGCCGGGGGTCTCGAGGACCGGCCCGTTGGCCAGCTGCAGCGGCGAGCGCGCGGCGGGCGCGGCGGGCGCGGGACGGTCGCCGCCGCTCAGGCCGCCGCCGGGCGAGCGCAGCACGACCATCGCCGCGACCAGCGCGATGAACAGCAGAGCGAGCGCGGCGACCGGGCGGCGGAGGCGCCGGCGCCGGCGGGCGGTGCTGACGTAGTAGTGGCGGCTCATTCTTCGGGGGGAGGATGGAGCAACGCGCCCACGATGCCGCGCGCGAACAGCGCGAGGACGAGCAGCCCGACGACGTCGAGCGCCTGGACGCCGAACTGGACCACGTCGGCGACCAGCAGCCCGCCGAGCAGCGCGATCATCGCGAGGGCCGCGCCCAGGATCGCCACGCGCATCTCTAGTAGACGGGGAACCGCGCGGTCGGCGCCTGCTTGATCCGCTGCGCGAACACCTTGATCGCCGCCAGTCCGAAGACGAAGCCTCCGATGTGCGCGAAGTAGGCCACGCCCCCGCCGCCCCCGGTCGGGTCGCTGAGGTCGTACGCGCCCGAGAGGACCTGCAAGACGAACCAGAAGCCGAGCACGAACAGCGCGGGGATCTCGATCAGCGTGAAGAAGAAGATGATGAAGATGACCGTCAGCACGCGCGCGCGGGGGTAGAGCAGGACGTAACCGCCCAGGACCCCGGCGATCGCCCCCGACGCGCCGAGCGTCGGGACCTGCGAGCTCGGGTCGACGGCGATCTGCAGCGCCAGCGCCGCCAGGCCGCCGAGCAGGTAGAAGACGACGAAGCGCGCGCGGCCCATGGAGTCCTCGACGTTGTTGCCGAAGATCCTCAGGTACAGCATGTTGCCGCCGATGTGCAGCAGGCCGCCGTGCATGAACATGGCGGAGAAGACGGTGAGGATCGCCGGCGGTTGGTCGGGCGGCGTGCCGCTCACCCCGCGCTGGCCCTCGCAGAGCACCTGGCCGGCCTGATCGAGGCCGCACTCCTTGCCGGGGTGCGTCAGCTCGTAGGGGATCGCGGCCCACTTGACGACGTTGCCGTCGTCGACGCTGTTGATGCCGCTCAACCCGGTCCCGACGTGCTTCTGCAGGAAGAAGTAGACGATGACGTTGGCGACGATGATCGCCACGGTCACGACCGGGAAGCGGTCGGTCGGGATGTTGTCCTTGAGGGGGAACACCCGGCGCCGCAGGCTACAGCGCGTGACCGAGCAGCCCCGCCACCGGCACCGCGGCGAGCACGACGACGATCCGGTCGCGCCGGCGGACGGCGAGCCGCGCCGGCGCGGGCGGGGCGCCGCCGGCGCCGCGGGCCGCCTCGGCGGCCACCCAGCCCGTCGTCGCGTCGGCCACCGGCCCCGGCCGCTTCGGCACCGGACGCAGCGCCTCGATGAGCTCGCGGCCGGCGGCCATGAGCCTCGGCGCGCTGTCGAGGCCCTCGAGCAGCGCGCGCGCCTCGCGCGCCCAGCCGAGCCGGCGCAGCCGGGTCAGCAGCGCCCGGAAGACGTCGCGCATGCCCTCGGGCCCGGCGGCGCCGCGCAGCCAGGTCGCGACGAGCACGAGCAGCGCCGCCCGCGCGGCCCGGCGCGCGGTCACCGCGAGGCCGAGCGCGCCGATCAGGCCGGCGGCGAGCGTCCCGATCGCCAGCAGCACGGCGAGCGCGAGCCCGACGCGCGTGACCTGGGGGTCCGGCCGGGCCAGCAGCCAGGCGAGCGCCAGCCAGGCGGCGACGGCGGCCAGGACCGCGGGGGCGGTGCTCGCCAGCAGGACCGCGAAGGCGATCAGCGCGGCGACCGCGAGGAGCCGCGCGTCGTGCCCGCCCGCCGGCGCGGGGTCGGGTCGGGCGGCGCCGGGCGCCCGAGCCCCCGCCTCGGGCCAGCGCCGCAGCGCCCGCCGGTAGACGGCGACCTGGACGACGGAGAAGAACGCCGCCCACGCGAGCTGCCAGGCGATGCCCACGACGAGCGCGCCGGCGCGGCCCTGCGGCAGGACGCCGAGCCAGCCGGTCGTCGCCTCGTAGGTGCGCACGTAGCCGTCGATGCCGCCGAGCAGCAGCCAGACGGCGAGCACGTTGAGCACCGCGTAGTGAGCGAGTCGCAGCGCGAGGCAGACCGCGAACTGGACGGCGGCGGGCGCGCCGCGCGCCTCGAGGCGCCCCATCGCCGGCGCGCTGATCGCTTGGGTCAGCGGGCCGTTGACGCGCAGCGGCCCGAGGATGGCGACGCCCTGGAGCGTCGCCGCCAGGCTCGCGCCGTACCCGCGGCCCAGGCCGCGCCGCTGGGCGGAGCGGGCGAGCGCCACGCCGCCGGGCAGGCTCAGCCAGAACTGCGCCGACGGCGCGACGCGCGCGCCCACGAACGCCGCGGTAGCGACGTGGGCGAGGCCGAGCGCCTCGGCGTCAATCTCCGGCGAGGGCGAGGGGCCCGACACCGGGCCGCTCCTGCGGGACATGCTGATCCGCGTGGTAGCTGGACCGAACGAGCGGCCCGGCGGCGATGTGGTCGAAGCCCAGGTCGTAAGCGGCGCGCTCCAGCGCCTTGAACTCGTCGGGGTGCCAGTAGCGCACGATCGGCAGGTGGCGCTCGCTGGGGCGCAGGTACTGGCCGACGGTGAGGACCTGGACGTCGTGCTCGCGCAGCGCGCCGAACGCCTCGACCATCTCCTCGAAGGTCTCGCCCAGCCCGACCATGAGGCCGGACTTCGTGACGACCTCGTCGCCGCCCATGTCCTTGGCGTTGCGCAGGACGCGCAGCGAGCGCTCCCAGCGCGAGCCGCGCCGCGCGACGCTGTACAGGCGCGGGACGACCTCGACGTTGTGGTTGAAGACGTCCGGGCGCTCGGCGATGACCTTGGCCAGCGGCATCTCGTAGCCCTGGAAGTCGGGCGTGAGCACCTCGACCTTGCAGCCGGGCGCCTGGCGGCGGATCTGGCGGATCACGCCGACGAACGCGCTCGCGCCCTTGTCGGGGAGGTCGTCGCGGTCGACGCTCGTGATCACCGCGTGACGCAGCCCCATGCGCGCGACCGAGCGCGCGACGCGGGCCGGCTCGAGCGGGTCGTTCCAGGTCGGCTTGCCGGTCTTGACGTTGCAGAAGCCGCAGCGGCGCGTGCAGGTGTCGCCGAGGATCATGAAGGTGGCGGTGCCGCGCTCCCAGCACTCGCCGACGTTCGGGCACGCCGCCTCCTGGCAGACCGTGTGCAGGTTCTCCGAGCGGATGAGCGCGGTCAGCTCGCGGTAGCGCGGACCGCCCGGTGCGGGAACCTTGAACCACGGCGGCTTGCGCTCGCGCATGGGGCGCACGTCGGTGCCGAGGACCTTCAGGACGTCCATGCCGCCGGGGTTGGCCCGGCTGCGCGTCTTGTGCTCGCGCACGCCGTCGCTCACGCCGTCAGACGTTAGCGGCCGCGCGGACTGTGGACGAATGTCCCGATTGCCGATTACACCGGAGGCCTGTTCACTTGCGCACCCGCCATGTCCCTCCGCCTCCGCCATCTTCTGCCTGCCGCGCTGCTCGCGTGCGCGCTCGCCGCGCCGGGCGCGCAGGCGTCCTTCCCGGGCGCCAACGGCGCCCTCGCCTTCCCGGCGGGCGCGGGGAGCATCCGCAACCAGGACGCCGTGGAGCTCTTCGCCGCCGACGAGACGGGGGGTCTGCGCCGCCTGGCCGGCGGCGCGGGCTACCAGGGGGCTCCGGCGTGGTCGGCCGACGGCCGGCGCCTGGCCTACGCGTCTGACGGCGTGCTCGTCGTCGTGACCGGCGCCGACCAGCGCCGCCTCGCCCTCGGCCGCGAGGCGAGCGAGCCGGCATGGTCGCCCGACGGCGCCCGGCTGGCCTTCACCTCGGCGGGCGACGTGTACACGGCCGGCGCCGACGGCCGCGCGGTGCGGCGCGTCACCGCCGACGGCGCCAACGCCGCGCCCGCCTGGTCGCCGGGCGGCACGCGGCTCGCCTACGTCCACGCGGGCACGCTCGTGACGGCGCGGCCCGACGGCTCGGCGCGCGCGCCGATCGCCGACGGCGTGCTGCAGGCCGACTGGGCGCCCGACGGTCGCCGGCTGGTCGCAGTGCGGCGCGTCGGCGAGCACGCGGAGCTGTGGGTGCTCGACGCCGCGTCGGGCGCCGCGCGGCGCCTCACGACCGGCCACGACGACCTCGCGGCGCGCTGGTCGCCCGACGGCCGCCGCGTGGCCTTCGTCCGGGACGGCGACGTCTGGACGCTCGCGCTCGACGGGACCGGCCCGCGGCGCGTCACGACCTCGGGCGACGTCGGTGCCGCCCTCGCCTGGCAGCCGCTCGCGCGCTTCGGCGCGCCGAGCAAGCGCCGCCACCGGCGCCGCTAACCGCGCAGGAGTACGGTCCAGCCCCATGAACCCCGTCTCCCTCATCTCGGGGCTGCGCGCCTCGATCGGCGTCGGCGCCTACGTGGCGCCCAACCTCACCGGCCGGGCGTTCGGCCTGGACCCCGAGGGCAACCCGCAGGCCTCGTTCCTCGCCCGCCTGTTCGCCATCCGCGACCTGGCGCTCGCCGTCGGCACGTTGGGCAGCGAGGGCGACGCGCGGCGCCGCTGGCTGCAGCTCGGCCTCGCTTGCGACCTCGGCGACGCCGCCGCGGCGTACCTCGCCAGACGGGACGGGTCGCTGCCGACGCCCGCCGCGGTCATGTCCGGCGGCACTGCGCTGGCCGCGGTGGCGGTGGGCGTCGCCGCGCTCGCTCGGCCAAGCTAGGCCACCAGCGCATCGACGCCGAGCAGCCGCGCGCCCGACACGAGCCGCTGGCGGCGCCCGTGCGCCTCGGCGAAGCGGTGCGCCGCGCGCTTGCGGAAGCAGTGCAGGATCTCGCCGGTGCGGCGCGTCTCGCGCAGCAGCGAGGTCATCCGCACGCCGGCCAGGCCGCATGGCACGACCCACTCGAAGGGCTGCAGGTCGTTCTGCACGTTGACCGCGAAGCCGTGGGTCGTCACGCCCCTGGAGATGTGGATGCCGATCGAGGCGATCTTGCGGTCCTCGATCCACACGCCCGTGTAGTCGGGGCCCTCGTCGGTGCGCACCCGCGCGCTCAGGCCCTCGTCGGCGAGGGCGGCGACCAGCGCGCGCTCCATGGTGCGGACGAAGGTGAGCACGTCGTCGGTGCGCATGATCGGGTAGCCGACGAGCTGGCCTGGGCCGTGGTAGGTGACGCGGCCGCCGCGGTCGACGTCGACGACGTCGATGCCCTGCGCGCGGTACCAGTCCTCGCCCATCGGCAGCTCGCCCGGGCCCGTGCGCTTGCCGCGCGTGTAGACGGGCGGGTGCTCGACGAGGAGCAGCGCGTCGGGGATCTGCTCGGCCTGGCGCAGGTCGCGAACGCGCTGCTGGATCGCGTACGCGGCCCGGTACTCGACGGTCCCGAGGTTCGCCACCCACAGCTCGTCCGGCATGCTCCGCATGGTACGCGTGTGGGGATGCGGCTCTCGGACGATCGCGCGACGCGCCGGCGCCGGCGGATGCTCGGCGCCGCGGCGGCGGCCTCCGCGGTGACCGGCGTCGCCATGGGCGCCGGGCATGACGAGAACCGCGCCGCGCGCAGCGCCGTCGCTCCGCCGCGCGGCGCCCTCGCCGCCGTTGATCGGCTGACGCCGCTGCAGCGCGCCGGCCAGCTCGTGATGCTGCGCTTCCGCGGCGCGGCCGCGCCCGACTACGTGCGCCGCGCGCTGCGCGAGCGCCGGGCGGCGGGCGTGATCCTCTTCGGCGACAACATCGTCTCGCCCGCCCAGCTCGCCGCCCTGACCGCCGACCTGCAGCGCGCCGCGGGCGGGCGGGCGCTCATCTCCGCCGACCAGGAGGGCGGCGTCGTGAACCGGGTCCCGTGGGCCGCGCCGCGCGTGGGCCAGCCGCGGCTGGGCGCGCGCGCCGCCGCCACCGCGGAGGCGCGCCGCGCGGGGCGCGAGCTGCGCGCGGCGGGGGTCAACGTCAACTTCGCGCCGGTCGCCGACGTGGCGGCCGG
>DASXRF010000114.1:0-4623 GCA_036506755.1 Solirubrobacteraceae bacterium
GACGCAGACCGATCCCGGCGTGCGCGGCGACACCGTCTCGGGCGGCGGCAACAAGCCCGCGACGCTCGAGACCGGCGCCACGGTCCAGGTCCCGCTCTTCGTCAACGTCGGTGACCGCGTGAAGGTGCAGACGGAGACCGGCGACTACATCTCGCGGGCGTAGCGCCCGATGGCGCGCCGCTCCGAGCAGCGACGGGCGGCGGCCTTCGCCCTGTACCAGAGCGACGTCACCGGGCGGGCGCTCGAGGACACGCTGCCCCGCGACGCGTCGCTGTTCACCCGCTCGCTCGCCTACGCCGCCGAGGATCGCCAAGAGGAGCTCGACGAGCACATCTCCCGCCATGCGCAGGGCTGGTCGCTGGAGCGCATCGCCCCGCTGGAGAAGGCGATCATGCGCATAGCGCTCGTCGAGATGCTCCATCCCGATGCCGTGCCCGCAGACGTGCCCATCCCGGCGGAGGGCGCGATCGAGGAGGCGGTCAAGACGGCCAAGACCTACGCCGCCGCGCAGGCGGCCGGGTTCGTCAACGGCATCCTCGCCGCCGTGCTGCGCGAAACCCGGCAGAATCAGCCCCGGTGAGCGCCCCCGACACGCTCGACGACCTCATCGGCCGCCTCGAGCGCGCCGCCGAGCAGCTGCGCTCGGGCGAGCTGTCGCCCGACGCGGCGGCGACGCTGGTCGAGGACTGCGCCGCGCTGGCCGCCGAGGCCGGTGCCGAGCTGGACCGCCGCGTGCGCGCCGCCGGGCAGGAGCCGCTGCCCGGCCAGGACTCGCTGCTGTAAAGCCCGCCCTACAGCTCCGCCGCGGCCGGCGGCGTGGCGGTGCGCAGCCAGAAGTCACGGATCGCGCGCGCCGCTTCGATGAGCGCCTCCAGGCCGATCGGCTTGCGCACGTACGAGTTGGCGTGGTTCTCGTAGGCGAAGGCGATGTCGGCGGGCGCCGAGGAGGTCGTCAGCACGATCACCGGGATCGTGTGGAGGTCGGGGTCGGCCTTGAGCTCGGCGAGCACCGCGCGGCCGTCCTTGCGCGGCAGGTTGAGGTCGAGCAGCACGAGCCCGGGTCGCGGCCCCTCGCCACGCAGACGCGCCATCGCGCGCTCGCCGTCGCCGACGCGCTCGACGACGTCGTGCACCGAGACCTGGCGCAGCGCCTCCTGGATGAGGAGCGCGTCGGCCTGGTTGTCCTCGACGAGGAGGATGCCGTTCATGCCGGGACCTCGACCGGCGGGCGCGCGGCGCCCACCGCCGCGGGCAGCGTGAACGAGAACACGCTGCCTCCGCCGGGGGCGGGCTCGACCCAGATCTGGCCGCCGTGGCCCTCGACGATGCGCTTGGCCAGCGCCAGGCCGATCCCGGTTCCGGGATACGCGTCGACCGCGTGCAGGCGGGCGAACATCTTGAAGATCACGTCGCCGGCGCCCTCGACCCCGATCCCGTTGTCGCGGACCGAGATGCGCCACACGCGGCCCTCGCGCGCGGCCGAGACGTGCACCTCGGGCGTGACGTCGGGAGCGGTGAACTTCACGGCGTTGGCGACCAGGTTCTGCATCACCTGCGCGATCTGCCCGCGCTCGCAGCGCACGGCGGGCAGCGCGTCGTGCGTCACGCGCGCCTCGCGCTCGCGCAGCGCGGGCGCGAGCCAGTTGAGGACCTGACGCAGGACGTCCTCGAGGTCGACGTCCTCCTGGCGCAGCGGCTCGCGGCCGACGCGCGAGTAGACGAGCAGGTCGTCGATGAGCTGTTGCATGCGCTCCACGCCGGCGGTCATGTGCGCGATGAACTCATCGGCCTCGTCGTCGAGGCGGCCCTCGTAGCGGGCGCGCAGCAGCTGGCTGAAGCCCGCCACCGTGCGCAGGGGCTCGGAGAGGTCGTGCGAGGCGGCGTACGCGAACTGCTCGAGATCGGCGTTGGAGCGCTCGAGCTCGCGCGCCCGGATCTCGAGATCGCCGCGGCTCGCGTCCAGTGCGGCGTTGGTCGCCATCAGGCGCCGGATGAGCAGCGCGACGGTGGCGAGCGCCGCGGCGGCGAGGAAGAGGATGATCCACGGCGCCCAGCGCCCGAGCCCTGACGCGCTCGCGTAGAGCTCGCGCTCGGGCGCGGTCAGGACGATCTTGAACGGCGTGCGCGGGATGGGCGAGGTGGCGACGAACATCCGGCCGCGCGGGCTGTCGTACGTCGCGTGCGGCCCGGACTCGCCGGCCCGCACGGCGGCACGCGACGGCGCGGGTCGGCCGCCGCGCTGGTCCGCGGAGCCGAGCGCCATCCCGCGCTCGTCGATGACGAACGACATGCTGCCGCGCAGCGTCGGCAGCGGCTGCAGGGTGCCGCTGAGGAACCCGACGTACGTGCTGGCCGGCTGCCCGGTGACGAGCAGCCGGACGCCCCGCGGCGTCCGGAAGGCTATGGCCGATCGCACGATGTCGGTGGGCCGGCGCGGCACGACGTCGGAGATCGCGTAGCCGTTGCGCAGCGCGGCGCCGAGGAACGCGCGGTCGCGGGCGACCCGGCCGGGCGCGTCGCCCGGGCTGCCGCTCGACCGGCCGAGCAGCCGCCCCGACGCGTCGAGGACGAAGGCGAACGCGGCCTGGCCCTGCTGGACCTGACGGTCGAGCTGCTCGCGGGTGAGGCGCGGTGCCGCCAGGCGCTCGGACGCGTCGCGCGCAGCGGAGGTGAAGGCCACGCGGAACAGCGCATCGACGAGCGCCGCAGCGACCGTCGTGCGCTGCACGTAGCGCTCGCGCAGGTCGTGGCGCTGGTCGGCCTGCGACTGCCCCAGGAACCACGCCGACACGCCGAGCGCGCCGAGCGCCACGACGGCGAGGCCGAGGGCCACGAGGTGCAGCGGGGCCGCGCGCAGGCGCTTCACGGGCCCGATCGTAACCGCCCGGGTTATCCTGCGCCGCCCTTGAGCACCGGCGGTTACCCCGACGACCTGCGCGCGCTCGTCGAGGGCTATCTCGAGCGGCTGCGCTTCGCCGACGAGCCCGCGACCGCCGGCCTGGAGGAGGCGATGCGCTACAGCCTGCTCGCCGGGGGCAAGCGGATCCGGCCCGTCCTGGCCCTCGCCACCGCCCGGGCGATCGGGCGCGAGCCCGCGTCGGTGCTGCCCTTCGCCGCGGCGGTCGAGCTGATCCACACCTACTCGCTCATCCACGACGACCTGCCGGCGATGGACGACGACGACCTGCGCCGCGGCCGGCCGACCAACCACAAGGTCTACGGCGAGGACGTCGCGATCCTGGCCGGCGACGGCCTGTACGCCGAGGCCTTCCGCCACGTGCTGATCGCCCAGGAGGGCGAGCCGGCGCACGTCCTTCGCGCGATGGCCGAGCTGGCGGCGGCCACCGGCGTCAACGGGATGGTCGGCGGCCAGTACGTCGACGTCGCCGGGCGCGTCGAGGACCTGCGCCGCCTGCACGAGCTCAAGACCGGGCGCCTCATCCGCGCCTCGATCGAGGGCGTCCTGCTGCTCGTCGGGCGCGACCCCGCGCCCATCCGCCCGTACGCCGCCGAGCTCGGCGTGCTCTTCCAGATCGTCGACGACATCCTCGACGTCACGGGCACCGACGCCGACCTCGGCAAGCACCACGGCGCCGATGAGCGGCTCGGCAAGCGGACCTACGTCACGGAGTTCGGCTTGGAGGGAGCGCGTACCATGGCCCGGGCGTCATACGAGAAGGCCCGATCCGCCTTGGCCGCCGCCGCCCCCCACGGCGCCGCGGAGCTCGAGCAGATCACGGACTTCATCTTCACCCGGACCTCATGACCCCCCGTCTCCTGGACCGCATCGACCGACCGCAGGACCTGCACGGCCTCAGCGAGGAGCAGCTCGCCCGCGTCGCCCAGGAGGTGCGCGAGCACATCATCGACACCGTCGGCGAGATCGGCGGCCACTTCGGCGCCAATCTCGGCACCTGCGAGCTGGCCGTGGCGCTGCACTCGGTGCTCGACTCGCCGCGCGACAAGATCGTCTGGGACGTCGGCCACCAGGCCTACCCGCACAAGGTCCTCACGGGCCGCCGCGACCAGCTGCCGACGATCCGCCAGTACGAGGGCTTGGCGCCGTTCTGCAACATCCACGAGTCCGAGCACGACATCATGGGCGCCGGCCACGCGAGCACCGCGATCGGCTACGCGGTCGGCCTCAAGGAGGCCATGCGCCAGCGCGGCGAGCCCGACGCCGGCAAGGTCGTCGCGGTCGTCGGCGACGGCGCGATGACCGGCGGCGTCGCCTTCGAGGCCGTCCACCAGGCCGGCGGGCTCGAGACGCCGATCGTCGTCGTCCTCAACGACAACGGCATGTCGATCGCGCCCAACGTCGGCGCCCTGTCGCGCTACTTCCACCGCGTCCGGATGAACCCCAAGCTCTACCGGGCGCGCGAGGACGTCGAGGAGGGCCTGACGCGGCTGCCGGCCGGCATCGGCGCCGCGTTCGAGCGCCTCGGCCCGCACCTCAAGGAGTCCATCAAGGCCTTCTGGGCGCCCGGGCTGTTCTGGGAGGAGCTCGGCTGGGCGTACATGGGCGTCTACGACGGCCACGACGTGCGCGCGGTGCGCGGCGCGCTGCGCGAGGCGCTCGACGCCAACCGGCCGGTCGTGGTCCACGTCGCGACCGTCAAGGGC
>DASXRF010000115.1:0-5088 GCA_036506755.1 Solirubrobacteraceae bacterium
CACCGCGAGCGCGACGGCGACGAGGCCGAGCGCCGCTGCGACCTCGCCGAAGTTGACGTGGATGCTCGTCGTCATGGCGCCGCCAGCCGCACCGCGCCGTCGGCCAGGCGCTCGGCCTGGGCGGGGTCGTGGGTGACGAGCACGGTCGACAGGCCGAGCTCGGCGCGCAGGCGCCGCAGCGTCGCCTCGACCGCGTCGCGCGCGGCGGGGTCGAGCGCCGAGGTCGGCTCGTCGAGGAGCAGCACGCTCGGCCGCTGGACCAGCGCGCGGGCGAGCATCGCCCGCTGCTGCTCGCCGACCGACAGCCGCGTCGCGGCCCGGTCGGCGAACGAGTCGTCGAGGCCGACGCGGACGAGGACATCGCCGTCGATCTCGGTCTCGGCCAGGCGGGCGGCGAAGCGCAGGTTGTCGGCGACCGTGCCCGGCAGCAGCGCCGGCAGCTGCGGGACGAGCGCGACGTCTCGGCGCAGCGCGAGCGGATCGAGCGAGCGCACGTCGCGCCCGCGGAAGCGCACGGCGCCCGCGTCGGGGTCGGCGAGCCGGTTCAGCAGCCGCAGCAGCGTCGACTTGCCACAGCCCGAGGGCCCGACGACCGCCGTCGCGCCCTCGGCGAGGTCGAGGCTGAGGTTGCGCAGCACCGGCCGGCCTCCGCGGTCCACCGAGACGTCGCGCAGCGAGAAGAGCACGGCGCGGTGTCTAGCCGATCGCGCGCGGGTAGGGAGCCGCCGTGCACGACGAGGTCGTCATCACGCCGTACCGCGACGGGCCGCTGCTCGTCCGCGGGCCGTTCACCCTGCGCGACCAGGACGGCAACGAGATCGATGTCGGGCGCGAGACGGTCGCGCTGTGCCGCTGCGGGCGCTCGCGCATCCGGCCGTTCTGCGACGGCACCCACAAGCTCGTGCGCTTCCGGGCGCCGAGCGCCGCCGAGAACCGCCCGTAAGGGCGCCAGCGCGAGGGCGGGGGTCCCCGGCGCCGAGCGGTGCGGGCGCCGAGACGCATCTGCCGGGGTCAACCGGCCCGCGTCACCGACACCAGCTCGTTCTTCTCGCTGCCGCCCTTGAGCGTCTGCTCGCGCACCGTGCCGATGCCGCGCGCGTACCACTTGGCGTCCACCACGTCAGGCTCGAGCGGCGTCGTCTCGCGCGTGATCATCACGTTCTTGAAGCTGCGGTAGGGCACCTTGACCGAGCCGCGCAGGTTGACGATGCGGAAGTGGTCCTCGGCGTGGCCCTTGTAGAACTCCTGCTGGAACGACTGGCCGACCTTCGGGTGCGCGGGCATGAAGATGCCCTGCTTGGCGCCGCGGACGCCGGCCTGCCACGAGCCTTCGCGGCTCTTCGTCCTGCCCTTGCTGTCGAGCGTCCGCGTGGCCTCGCCGAAGTACCAGACGGTGCCGTCCTTGGCCTGGCTGTACCAGTCGGTGGTGTCCTCCTCGAGGCGCCCTTCGACGAAGACCTTGTCGCGCAGCACGACGCACGGCGCGCCGAGGATGCGCTTGACGCGATGCGTCACCGTCAGGACCTCGGACGTGCGCTTGCCCTCGTCGCTGCCGCGATAGCGCAGCGTCGTTCCCATGGGCAGCGGGAAGTACGGGTTGGTGACCTTCGCGCTGAAGTTGGCGGCGTTGCTGGAGGCCGTGAGCGCGGAGGCCACGGCGAGGGCGGTCATGCCGAGCATCGTCAGACGGTAACGGTCTGCGCGCCGAGCAGCGAACTACAACCGGCCTCCCAGGCGCCGAGCAGGTGGCGCGCCCACCGCCCCTCGAGCTCGACGAGCGCCCGGGCGCCCCACAGGATGTCCGCCGCGACCGCGGGCTCCTGGCGCGCCAGGCCGCCGGCGAGGTCGACCGCGGCGACCTGCTCGTGCACCGCGTCCGCCTCGACGTGCTCGTCGAAGAACGCGGTCGCGCGCTCACCGCAGCCCAGCCGGCGCAACGCGTCGGCGTAGCGGCGGTTGGGGATCGACGAGGTCATCTCGAAGAGCGCGAGGTGGCCGACGATCGCCCCGCGCCAGCGCCGGTGCAGCCCGAGCAGCGACATGAGGTTCACCGTGGCCAGCGTCACGCCCGGGATGACGTCGAGGTAGGCGCCGTAGCGAGCGTCGAGGCCGAGCGCGTCCATGGCCTCGGCGAACAGCGCGGCGTGGATGCGCTCGGCGCGCCCGCCGCCGTACTCGTCGGCCTGCACCTCGACGAGCGCGGCCTTCGGCGGCCCGCTCAGCCGCGGCAGCGCCCACGAGTGGGGGTCGGCCTCCTTGAGCTGATAGGCCGAGCGGTGCACGACGAACTCGCGCATCTGCTCGAGCGTGCCGTCGCGCTCGAGATGACGCGACAGCGACGGCCCGTCGTCGGCGTCGGCGATCGCGCGCAGGGCGAGGTCGACGGACGCGGGATCGGGCTGCGGACCGGCGGGCACGGCGGCGCGCAGGCCGTCGAGAAAGACCGCCTCCATGCGGCGCCGGGCGGCGAGCAGCGCCGGCTCCCACTCCCACTCGTCGGCGACATCGGGCAGCCCGCGATAGTGCAGCTCGTAGCAGAGGTAGAGCGCGAGGTGCAGATCCTCGTCGGCCAGCGGATCGGCCGGCGGTCGGACGTCGACGGCGGGCAGGCGGCCCACCGGGCGGCGCAGTGCATCGAGCAGGACCCGGGTGAGCTCGCCGCGCGGATGCGGAAGGGTGAGCACGGCGCGGACCCCCTACCCGCGGTCCGCCGGGGCGAACCGGCCGGCCACGTCGGCGACGAGCGCGCGCAGGCCGCCCTCGGCCGCGATGGCGCGGTGGCGCGCCGGGATGCCGCCCTCGGCGACGATCTCGCGGGCGCGCGCGAGCCCACGCTCGCCGCCGAGGCGCGCGGCGACCGGCGCGAGCTCGTCGAACAGCGCGGCGAGGCGCTCGCGGGCGGTCGCGCGCTCGCCGGTGTCCGGATCGGTGAGCTCGGCGGCCAGGCCGTCGCGCGCCGCCGCGGCGCGGTCGGCGGCCAGCGGCGCGGTGGCGGGGACGGGCAGCGGCTCGCCGCGGTCGTGGCGCTCGGCCAGCCAGGCGACCAGTGCGTGGACGACCGCGATCACCGCCTCGGCCTCCTCGACGCTCGCCTGGGCGTCGGGCACGCGGACCTCGAGCGTGCCGTACAGCGGGTGCGGCCTCACGTCCCACCACCACTGCCCGGGCTCGGGCAGCGGCCGCAGGGCGGCGGCGTAGGCCTCCCAGCTGCCGAGCGCCGGCGGGATGCCGTGGCGGGGCAGCAGGTCGGCCACCCGCGGGCGCCACGACTCGTGCCCGGTGTCGCGCCCGCCGTGGAAGGGCGCCGCGGCGGTGAGCGCGGTCAGCGCGGGCAGGTGGCCGCGCAGCGCGTCGTGGACGGCGAGCGCGCGCCCGGCGCCGCGGACCGCGACGTGGAGCTGCAGCGCGCACAGCAGCTGGCGGCGGGCGACCGCGCCGTAGCGGCGCTCGATGCGCGCGTGGCGCTCGCCGGTGTTCAGCACGCCCTCCGTCGCGGCGAACGGATGCAGCGCCAGCGCCGCCGGGCGGGCGAGCGGCGCGGCGCGCGCGGCCAGCAGCGCCCGCGCGTCGGCGAGCGCAGCGGCCGCGGCGTCCGCGCCGCCCAGCGGGGGCAGCAGGATCTCGAGCTGGCTGGCGGGGAGCTCGAGCTTGAAGCGCGGATCGCCCGCGCAGGCGGCGAGGACCTCGCTCGCCCGCGGCACGAGGTCGAGCGTGTCGGGGTCGAGCAGCATCAGCTCGTCCTCGACGCCGATCGTGAGCGGCGCGGGGGTCCCGAAGAGCGCGCGGAGCGCCTCCGCGCCGGGCGCGTGGACAACCGTTTGCCGCAGAGCGGGCGAGGATAGGTCTCGGGCGTGCGCCTGTTGGTCCCGCCCGGTGTCTTCCGGCCGCTGAGCGACACGTGGATGCTCGCCGACGCGCTGCGCGTCGCGACGCTGCCCCCGCGCGCCTCGGTGCTCGATCTCTGCTCGGGCAGCGGCGCGCTGGCGCTCGCCGCCGCGCTGCGCGGCGCGCGCGAGGTGACCGCGGTCGACGTCTCGCGCCGCGCGGTGCTGGCCGTGCGTCTCAACGCGCGGGCCAACGGCGTGCGCGTGCGGGCGCTGCGCGGGGACCTCTTCGCGCCCGTCGCGCGATCGCGCTTCGACCTCATTCTCAGCAACCCGCCGTACGTGCCCGCCGAGGACGACGGCGCGCCCGGCCCGGGCCGCGCGCGCCACTGGGCCGGCGGCGGCGACGGGCGCGCGCTGCTGGACCGCATCATCGACGAGGCGCCCGCGCACCTGCGCCCCGGCGGCTCGCTGATGCTCGTGCACTCGTCGCTGTGCGGGATCGACGCGACGCTCGACCGGATGCGCGCCGCCGGCCTGGCACCCGAGGTCGTCGCGCGCCGGCGCGGCCCGCTGGGGCCGCTGATGTCGGCGCGCGTCCAGATGCTCGAGCGCCGCGGGCTGCTGCGCGCGGGCCAGCGCGAGGAGGAGGTGGCGGTGCTGCGCGCGAAGACCCCGGCAGGCGCGTCTCGGTAGCCCGCACGGCTTGGTGCCGGGTACCCCCGCCCTCGCCCGAAGGACTCCCTAGCGGCGCTTCTTGCGCCGCTTCTTCGACGACGGATGCGGCGGGCGGACGGGCTCGGCCGCCTCGGACGCGGCCGGCGAGGCCTTGATCGCGCGGGCCTCGGCGTGGGCGCGGGAGGCCTCGCGCTGGCGGCGGACCTCGTCGGCGCTCGGCCACGGCTCGGCGCGGCCGGTGATCCACGCGGGGGGCTGGCCCGCGGGCCAGCGCAGCGCGAAGAGCGGGACGAGCGCGCCCAGCCAGAACGCCTGGACGATGGGCAGCGGCCCGAGCGGGATGACGAACAAGACGCCGACGATGATCCCGAGCACGCCCATGAAGCGCGTGAGCAGGCCGACGCGCATCGCGTTGAGCCCGATCAAGACGAACGCGAACGCGATCGCGAACTGCCCGGCGATGCCGAGCGCGTTGAGGAGCGGCGTGGCCCCGCCGCTGGAGATCTCGTCCAGGGCGTCGGCGGCGCGCGGCCCAGCCAGGTAGTCGCGTGCCGCCGAGGCGAAGGCGAGCGGGCGCCCGACGCTG
>DASXRF010000116.1:0-3736 GCA_036506755.1 Solirubrobacteraceae bacterium
CAGCTTGCGCAGCACGAGCTCGGATGCCGGCGCCTCACCGACGCCGGGCCAGTACAGCCGCGCCTCGATGCCGTCGCGCGCGCCGGCGTGGAAGTTCTCCTCGGCGGCCGCGAACGACATCCGCGACCACACCGGCCGCTCGTCGTCGGCGAGCACGCGCACGAGCCCGTAGTAGAACGCGGCGTTGGCGAGGATGTCGACGACGGTCGGCCCGCCTGGCAGCACGCGATTCTCGACGCGCAGGTGCGGGCGCCCGCGCGCGACGTCGTAGATCGGGCGGTTCCAGCGGTAGACCGTGCCGTTGTGCAGCCGCAGCTCGCCGAGGCTCGGGACGTCGCCGCGCTCGAGCGCCTCGCGCGGGTCCTCGTCCTCGCACACCGGCAGCAGCGCGGGGAAGTAGCGCACGTTCTCCTCGAAGAGGTCGAAGATCGACGTGATCCAGCGCTCGCCGAACCACACGCGCGGGCGCACGCCCTGCGCCTTGAGCTCCTCCGGCCGCGTGTCGGTCGCCTGCTCGAAGAGCGCGATGCGCGTCTCGCGCCACAGCTCGCGCCCGAAGAAGAACGGCGCGTTGGCGGCGAGCGCGATCTGCACGCCGGCGATCGCCTGCGCGGCGTTCCAGTGGCGGGCGAATTGGTCGGGATCGACGAGCTGGTGCAGCTGCACGCTCGTGCACGCCGCCTCGGGCGCGATCGTGTCGGCGTAGGTCGACAGCCGCTCGACGCCCGCGATGTTGATGTGCAGGTCCTCGCCGCGCGCGGCGAAGATCTGCTCGTTGAGCAGCGCGTAGCGCGGGCTCGCGCTGAAGCTCTCGTGGTTGAGGTGCGCGTCGGTGACGGTCGGCAGGATCCCGATCAGCATCATGTGCGCGGGCACCGACCGCGCGCGCTCCTCAGCGTGGTTGAGGCTGCCGCGCACCTCGGCCTCGAGCTCGCCGAACACGCCGCCGCCGAGCCGCCGCGGCGCGACGTTGATCTCGACGTTGAACTGCGCGAGCTCCGTCTGGAAGTCGGCGTCGCCGATCGCCTCGAGCACGCTGGCGTTGACGAGCGCCGGGTCGCCAGCCTCGTCGGTCAGGTTGAGCTCGATCTCCAGCCCGAACGAGCGCCGGTCGTCCTCGAAGCGCGACTCGGCGAGCATGCGCGCGAAGACGTCGAGGCACGCGCGGACCTTCTGGCGGTAGCGCTGGCGATCCTTGCGGCTGAAGACGTGCGGGGCGACCTCTTGCCCCATGGCCGGAGCGTACCCGCCAAGTCCGTCGCGCGAGGGCGGGGGTCCCCGGCACCGGGCGGTGCGGGCCACCGAGGCGCGACTGCCGGGGTCGCTACGCGCCCGCGAGCGAGAGCACGAGCGGTTGCACCGGGCCGGCCCCCGCCGCGCGCAGCTGCGCGCCGACCGTCGCCAGCGTCCATCCGGAGTAGCGCACGTCGTCGACGAGCAGCCCCGGCCCGTCCGGCGGCGCGACGGCGACGCGGAACTGGCCGCGCACGTTGGCGACCTGCTGGGCCGAGTTGGCCATCTCGCGCTGGGGCGGGTTGTCGCCCCGGCGCTCGAGCGCCGCCACGTAGGGCAGGCCGAGCGCGTGCGCGAGCCGTTGCGCGAAGTCGGGCACGAGCGGCCCGGAGCGCCGCGACGGCACCGCGGTCACCCAGCGCGGCACCGGGCTCGGCGCCCACCGGCGCACGAGCTCGACGCACGCGCCGACCAGCTCGTCGTCGAAGCGCCCGGCGCGGCGGCCCTGCTGGACGAGCGGGTCCCAGCCGCCGTCGCCCGCGCGCGCGAGCGCCCGGCCCTCCTCGAGCAAGAGCTCGGGCCGGATGCGCCGCCCCGGCTGCTCGGCCGTGCGCGGCGTCTGGCGGCGCACCGTCAGCACGAGCGGCCGCGCGCGCACGAGCGAGTGCGCGCGCCGCGCCAGCGCCGGGTCGACCGGCGCGTCGAACCGCGCGCCGGCGCAGACCGAGCAGCGCCCGCACGGCGCCGCCCGCGGGTCGTCGAGGTCGTCCTGGAGCGCCTGCATCAGGCAGCGGCCGTCCTCGCCGTAGGCGAACATCGCCTCCTGCTCGGCGCGCCGGAGCGCGGTGACCTGCCGGTAGCGCTCGTCGTCGTAGTCCCACGGCGCGCCGGTGCGCACCCAGCCCGAGCCGCGGCGCTCGACCGCGCCCTCGACGTCGAGCACCTTCAGCAGCGTCTCGATCCGCCCGCGACCCAGGTTGACCTCCGCCTGCAGGGCGGCCAGCGTCACCGGGCCGTCCGAGGCGGCGAGCAGCTCGAGGACGCGGTCGACGAGCTCGCGCGCGGGGAACGCCGTCTCGATGAAGAAGTCCTGGATGGCGCGATCCTCGTGGCCGCGCAGCAGCACGACGTGCGCCTCGTCGACCGCGCGCCCGGCGCGCCCGACCTGCTGGTAGTAGGCGATCGCCGACGAGGGCGCCTGGTAATGCACGACGAAGCCGAGGTCGGGCTTGTCGTAGCCCATGCCCAGCGCGCTCGTCGCCACGACCGCCTTGACCTCGTTGCGCAGCAGCCGGTCCTCGGCCTCCACGCGCTCGGGGTCGGCGACCTCGCCCGAGTACGCCACGGCGCTGATCCCCTCGCCCGCGAGCCACTCCGCCACGAGCTCGGTGTCGCGCCGTGTCAGGCAGTACACGATCCCCGAGCCCGGCAGCCGCGGCAGCCACGTCGCGAGCCAGGCCAGCCGGTCGGCGGCGGAGGGCAGCTTGACGACCTCGAGGCGCAGCGAGGCGCGCGCCAGCGGCCCGCGATAGACCGTCAGCTGCCCCGCGTCCGCGCCGATGCGGAACTGCTCGCTGACGTCGGCGACGACGCGGTCGTTCGCCGTCGCCGTCGTGCCGAGGACGGCGACGTCGGCGGGCAGGCCGGCCAGGACGTCGCGGATGCGCCGGTAGTCGGGCCGGAAGTCGTGGCCCCAGTCCGAGACGCAATGCGCCTCGTCGACGACGAGCAGCCCGACGCGCTCCATGAACAGCGGCAGCATCGACTCGCGGAACTGCGGGTTGTTGAGCCGCTCGGGGCTGATCAGCAGCAGGTCGACGCGATCGGCGTCGAGCTGGGAGCGCACGGCGTCCCAGTCGTCGCGGTTGGTCGAGTTGACCGTCACCGCGCGGATGCCCAGCCGGCGCGCGGCGGCGATCTGGTTTCGCATCAGCGCGAGCAGCGGGCTGATGAGGACGGTGGGCCCTGCTCCCGACCGCCGCAGCAGCGCCGTGGCCAGGAAGTACACGGCGCTCTTGCCCCACCCGGTGCGCTGCACGCACAGCACGCGCCGGCGGTCGGCCACGAGGTCGCGGACCGCCTCGAGCTGGTGCTCGCGGAACGCGGCGCCGGGCCCCGCGAGCTCGCGCAGCAACGCCAGCGCATCGGACTCGAGGGTCTGCGGAGGAGCCGAGGACATGACGCCAGCCTAGGCGCGCGGAAGGCCGCAACGACCGGCCGCGTGCCGGGTGTCACAAAGTTGTTACAAGGTCGCGGGATTCGCTACGGTTCCAGCGCCGTTCCCCCCGCGCTACGTGCGGGCGTCCTCGTCGATAACGTCCCGTCCCCCTGGGTCCACGCCGCCATGCCCGACTTCGATCACACCGAGCCGCTCGAGGATGAGCCGACGCCGCCCTCCCGCAGCGAACCCGGTCGTCGCCGGGAGCCTGGTCGTGGCGACGATCGTCGTCTGCGCCGGCGTCGGGTTCGGTCTCGGCACGCTCTTCGGGCTCGCTGTCCCGCT
>DASXRF010000117.1:0-1915 GCA_036506755.1 Solirubrobacteraceae bacterium
GCTCGGCCAGCCCGTCTGGGTCGACGACCCGCACTTCAACCTCGGCTACCACGTGCGCCACAGCGCGCTGCCCGCGCCCGGCGACGAGGACCAGCTGCGCCGCATGGCCGCCCGCGTGATGTCCCAGCGCCTGGACCGCACCAAGCCCCTGTGGGAGGTCTGGCTCGTCGAGGGCCTGAGCGAGAGCCGCTGGGCGCTGATCACCAAGGTCCACCACTGCATGGTCGACGGCGTGTCGTCGACCGACCTCGTCTCGGCGCTCCTCGCCGATGAGCGCACCGCGCCCAAGCCGGCCGGCGACGCCTGGGCGCCCGCGCCGCCGCCGACCGGGACGCAGCTCGTCGCCGCGTCGGTGACCGGGCGCTCGCTCGACCCGCGCGGGCAGCTCGCCGCCCTCCTCGCGGCCACGCGGACGCCGGCGGAGACGGTCCGCCAGGTCGTCGGCCTGCTCAAGGGCGCGGCGACCATGGCGCTGACGCTGCGCCCGTCGGGCGGGCCGTCGCTGGCCGGCCGGGTCGGGCCGAACCGCCGCTGGGCGTGGGCGCGCGCCAGCCTCAGCGACGTCAAGGCGATCCGCGCCGCGCTCGGGGGGACGGTCAACGACGTCGTGCTGACCGCGGTCGCCGGCGGGTTGCGCGAGCTGCTGCAGGGGCGCGGCGAGAGCGTCGACGAGCGCACCGTGCGCACGATGGTCCCCGTCTCGGTGCGCCCGCGCGGCGAGAAGGGCGTCTACGACAACCAGGTCTCGGCGATGTTCGCCGAGCTGCCGGTCGGCGTCGCCGACCCCGTCGAACGCCTCGCGGCGGTGCGGGCGCAGATGGACGGGCTCAAGGAGTCCAGGCAGGCGGTCGCCGCGCAGGCGCTGACCTCGATGTCGGGCTTCGCGCCGCCGATGCTGCTCTCCCTCGGGACCCGGCTGATCGCCCGCGCCCCCCAGTTCGGCTTCGAGACCGCCGCGACGAACGTCCCCGGGCCGCAGCGCCCGGTGTTCACGCTCGGCCGGCGCATGCTCGAGACGTTCCCCTATGCGCCGCCGGTCGGCGCCGTGCCGATCGTGACCGCGATCTTCTCCTACGACGGCGCGTTGAGCTTCGGCGTGGCGGGCGACTGGGACCTCGTCCCCGACGTCGACGTCCTCGCCGGGGGCATCGAGCGCTCGATCGCCGAGCTCGCCGACGCCGCCGAGCGGCGCGCGAAGAAGCCCTTGGCGAAGCCGGCGCCCGCGCCTCAGCCGCGCGCCTCGGCCAAGTAGACCGTCTGCAGCCACACGTGGGCCAGCGTGTCGACCAGCTCGCGGTCGGCCGCGGCCGACGGGCGGCGGAGCGTCGCCTCGTGGAAGGCGCGCTCGTTCATGCCGACGAGCACGCTCGCGAGCGGCAGGGCGGCCGGCGGCCCGGGGCGGGCGAGGCCGGCGGCGCGCTCTCGCTCGATCTGCGCCGCCGTCGCCTCGACGAACCGGCGCGCGACGGCGTCCCAGTACCGGCGCAGCTCGGGATCGGTGTCGCGCGCGTTGACCGTCGCCCGCATGACGGCCCCGTGCTGGCGCCAAAGCGCGAGGTTCGCCTCGATCGTGCGCCGGACGGCCTCGGCCGGGGACTCGTCGCTGCGCCGCAGCCACACCTCGGACGTCCGGTAGAGCTCGTCGGTGATGCGCTCGGCCAGCGCGCGCAGCACGGCCTCGCGCGACTCGAAGTAGAAGTAGAACGACGGCCGCGAGATGCCCGCGCCGCGCGCGAGCTCGTCGATGCCGATGCTCGCCAGCGACCGGTCGGCGAGCAGGCGCTCGGCCGTGTCGAGGATGCGCTGCTCGGTGAGGTCGCCCTTGCGCGGCGCCCGCCGACGCGGCGCCGAGGGCGCAGCCCTGCGGCGAGCGGGCAAGCGTGAGCGTCCTGGGCCGTCCGGCATTCGGATGGAT
>DASXRF010000118.1:0-7923 GCA_036506755.1 Solirubrobacteraceae bacterium
GATGGCGTGGAGACCGATGATCATGGCCGGTAGCCTGAACCACATGGAGCCGCTGCGCGACGGCCACGGGCGACTCATTCGCGACGTCCGCGTCTCGGTGACCGATCGCTGCAACTTCCGCTGCCAGTACTGCATGCCGGCCGAGGGCCTGCCGTGGCTCGAGCGCGCCGAGGTGCTCACGTTCGAGGAGATCGAGCGGCTCGTCGCTTTGCTCGCGTCGATGGGCGTCCGCGACCTGCGGCTGACGGGCGGCGAGCCGCTCGTGCGCCGCGAGTTCCCCCGCCTGGCGGCGATGCTCGCCCCGCTGGTCGACGATCTCTCCGTGACCACGAACGGCTTCCTGCTCGAGCGCGACGCCGAGGCGCTCGTCCGCGCCGGCGTCGACCGCTTCAACGTCTCGCTGGACTCGCTGCAGCGCGACCGCTTCTTCGAGATGACGCGCCGCGACGCGCTGCCGCGGGTGCTGCGCGGCCTGGAGCACCTGGCGCAGTTCCCCGAGGCGCACCCGATCAAGGTCAACGCGGTCGCCCTGCGCGGCTTCACCGAGGACGAGGTGCTGCCCTTCGCGTGCTTCGCCCGCTCGCATCCCTACGAGGTGCGCTTCATCGAGTTCATGCCGCTCGACGCCGACCACGCGTGGTCGCTTGACCGCGTGCTCACGGGCGAAGAGATCCGCACGGCGATCCACGCCGTCTACCCGCTCGAGCCCGAGCCGCGCGAGCCCAGCGCGACCGCCCGCGTCTACCGCTTCGCCGACGGGCACGGGCGCATCGGCTTCATCAACCCGGTCTCCGAGCCGTTCTGCGGGGACTGCGACCGGGTGCGCCTGACCGCCGACGGCAAGCTGCGGACGTGCTTGTTCTCGCTGCACGAGACCGATCTGCGCGCGCCGCTGCGGGCGGGGGCGGATGACGCGGAGCTGGAGCAGGTTGTGCGGGATGCCGTCTGGCGCAAGGAGCTCAAGCACCGGGTGAACGAGCCCGGGTTCGTGCAGCCGGCGCGGACGATGAGCGCGATCGGGGGATAGCTCCGCACGGACCGCGCGTCTCTCGCGGCGTGGTCTGATTGCACTGAGGGGAAGGTAGGCGGCCTGTCCGTGTGACCGCTCCTGTGGAGCGCGCTCCGCGGCGCCTCCCTGCGGGGGCTGTCCTGCCCTGTGCACGCACTGTCGGCATTAGGCAGGACAGCGGCTCGCGGCGCTGTGTCACGTAATGTCGACTGTGTCGACACTCGATGACACAGCGGCGCCTCGCCCCGAGGAGCCGTGCCCGCTCAGGGGGCCGCGCGGCCCGGGCGCGCACCACGATCCGCCTCCCCTCGCTCGGTAGCCACAGACCCGGCTACGACCCGCCGCCCCCGCGCGAGCGGAGCGCCAGGGCGTGCGCCGCCGCGGCCAGGTCCGACGGCGCGTTGACATTCAAGAACCCCTCCCCCGACACCTCGAGCACGAGCGGCTCCAGCGCCAGCACGGCGTCCACCGCCCGCCCGCTCACCGGCACTGCCACACCCGCCTCGAACCGCGCGACCAAAGGCTGCAGCCGCCCGCCCGAGCGTACGACCGCGCAGCCCTCGGCGCGCGCCAACGCCCTCAGCACCTCCGCCGGCACGAGCGGCAGGTCGACCGGCACCGTCACGATCGCCCGCCCGCCCGCACGCTCCAGCGCCGCGCGCACCCCCGCCAGCGGATGGCGCGGCTCCTCGGGCTCCACCCAAACCTGCACGTCGAGCGCCGGCAGCGGCGTCGACGCCTTCGCCGCCACCGCGAGCTCCTCCAAGCCGCCCGCCCGCAGCGCGTCGAGCGCCCAGGTCACGAGCGGCCGCCCCGCGAGCAGCGCCGTCGCCTTGGCCCCGCCCATCCGCCGCGCCGCGCCGCCGGCGAGGACGACGCCGACCGGCGTCAGCGGCGCTCCTGGCCGTAATCCCCGAACGGCCCGTCGCGCTCGGCCACCGCCGCGCGGACGTCCTCCATCGCCCGCCGGGTGAAGTCGACCCCCTCGGGCGTGTGGCGCGCCGCGCCGTCGAGCAGCGTCCCGATGAGCTGCGTGACGTGCAGGCCCATCTGCTCGTAGGTCTGGTTGACCAGCAGCTTCATCATCTGCAGCTGGTTGGCCGGCAGCAGCGCGACGCGCCGCGCGAGCCCCAGCGCCGCGTCGTCGAGCTCGCCCGCCGGCACGGCGAGCGAGGCCAGCCCCCACTCGACCGCGGTGCGCCCGTCGAGCGCGTCGCCCGTCAACAGCAGGCGCTTGGAGCGCTCGAGGCCGAGCCGGTAGGTCCACATCGCGGTCGTCGGCGAGCCCCACACGCGCGCCGGCGGGTAGCCGATCCGGCAGTCCTCCGCACAGGCGATGAGGTCGGAGCACAGCGCGAAGTCCGTCCCCCCGCCCACGCAGAACCCGTGGACCTGGGCGATCACCGGCTTGGGCGACCGCCACAGCGCCATGTAGGTGTCGAAGACGAAGCGCGACATCGTCCGCAGGTCGGCCATCGGGTCCCACGGCCGACCCGACTCGGCCTGCTCCATCATCCGGGCGCCCCAGTCGATGTCGTAGCCGGCGCAGAAGACGCGGCCGGCGCCGCGCAGCCGCACGACCCGCACCTCGGAGGCGTCCTGGGCGCGGGCGAGCCCGTCGCGGACGTCGCCGGCCAGCTCCGGCGTGATCGTGTTCAGCCGCTCGGGGCGATTGAGGGTGAGCGTCGCCACGCCACCGTCGGCCTCGTAGGCGACCGTGCCGGCCATCGCGCGAACCCTATGCTGTTGGCAGTGACGGACGCCACGAGCATCAAGCCCTGGCTGCGCTGCTACCGCTGCTGGTCGACCGACCTCGAGGTGCAGGTGCACTACGAGGGCATCCACAAGATCGACCCGGAGACCGGGGAGCGCGCCGAGGTGGTCGACGAGCTGCAGGAGGCCGTCGTGCA
The DNA here is from genome assembly GCA_036506755.1 of Solirubrobacteraceae bacterium. Lineage (GTDB taxonomy): Bacteria > Actinomycetota > Thermoleophilia > Solirubrobacterales > Solirubrobacteraceae > DASXRF01. The sequence goes on from DASXRF010000118.1 coordinate 2,920, forward strand.
GTGCCTGGACTGCATGCACGACCAGCCGCACCTGGGCTTCGCCAACGGCCGCGTCGAGCCGATCGAGGACCGCTGGGAGCGGATGATCGCCGGCACCCCGTGGGTCGCGTCGGTCACCGTGACCGTCGACGCCGACGACGTCGAGACGTGCTCGGGTCCGGAGGCGGGCGACGCGCTGTCCTACGCCGCCTTCGGCGACCACGGGACGCGCGAGTTCTTCACCCACGTGCGCTTCCACAAGCACGACGACGACAGCCGGATCACCGTCCACCTGCTCGTCGAGCTCTACGCGCGATCCGGCGAGGAGGCCACCGACGTCCTCGAAGAGGCGGCGCGCGGCCAGCTCACCATCACCTCACTGGCCGAGGAGTCGCGGCCGCCGGCGTCCACCGGCGACGACCGTCACTGACTGCGGCGCGCCCCCGGCGGGAAGAACCCCGCGGACATGCGCCGCCTGCTCCCCTGGGTTCTCGCCGCCGCGCTGCTCGGCGCGCCGGCCTCCGCGTCCGCCGTGGTCGGCGGCAGCGCGGCGACCCGCGACACCGGCCACATGGCCGCGCTCGAGGACAAGGGCGCCGGCGACGCCGGCTTCTCGTTCGTCTGCGGCGGCAGCCTCGTGCGTGCGGAGTGGGTGCTGACCGCCGGCCACTGCGTCGACCTCGACGGCCAGCCCGGGCCCGACGCGCCGGCCTCGTTCCGCGTCCTGCTCGGCACCACGCGCCGCTCGAGCGGCGGCGAGCGCATCGGCGTCGCCGCGATCGTGCGCCACGAGCGCTACGGGCCCTCGGGCGGAGGCGGCGGGGCGCACCACGACGTCGCCCTGCTGCACCTGCAGCGCGCGTCGGCGCTCGGCACGCCGATTGCCCTCGCGGGCGAGGGCGATCGCGATCGCTGGCGTCCGGGCGCGCAGGCGACCGCGCTGGGGTGGGGCGCGCGCGCCACCGCCGACGTGCTCGGCGTGACCGCGACCGACGATCTGCAGCAGGTTCAGGTCCCGATCGTCGCCGACGAGGACTGCGCGACGAGCTACCCGTTCGACTTCGACGCGACCACGATGCTCTGCGCGGGCCGCCTCGAGGGCGGCGCCGACACCTGCCAGGGCGACTCGGGCGGCCCGCTCCAGGTCCCCGGCGCCGACGGCCGGCCCGTGCTGGTGGGATCGGTGTCCTTCGGCAACGGCTGCGGCCTGGCCACGCAGTACGGCGTCTACGCGCGCGACGCCGACACCGAGCTGCGCACGTGGATCGAGGGCCACCTCCCGCCGCCGGCGGCGTCGAGCCCTGCACCGGCGTCCGCGCCCGCCGGTGCCACCACGCAGCCGTCCGCGACGCCGCTTCCGCGCCTGACCCTCGGCCTCGCGCGGACGCGCGCCGGCGCGCGCCGCGTCGTCCTGCGCCTCGCCGCGACCGCCGCGCTGCACGACGTCCGCGCGCGGCTGGCCCGCGGGCGCGCCACGCTCGCGCGCGGGCGCCTCGCGCACCTGTCAGCGCCCCGGCGGCTCGCGCTGCGGGCCCGCACGCGCCTGCGCGCCGGCCGCTACCGCGTGGCGGTGATCGCTCGCGACGGCACCGGGCGCCGCATCACCGTGCGCCGTTCCCTGCGCGTCCGTTGATCACGCGATCGATGAGCCCGTAGTCGCGCGCCTCGTCGGGGGCGAAGAAGCGGTCGCGCTCCATGTCCTCATGCACGCGCTCGCGCGCCTGGCCGGTGTGCAGCGCGTAGAGCTCGTCGAGCCGCTCGCGCAGCGCGAGCGTCTCGCGTGCGTGGATCTCGATGTCGGTCGACTGGCCCTGGAAGCCTCCGGTGGGCTGGTGGATGAGGATCCGCCCGTTGGGCAGCGACGAGCGCTTGCCCGCGGCGCCGCCGGCGAGGACCAGCGCGCCCATCGACATGGCGATCCCGCAGCAGATCGTCGCCACGTCCGGACGGATGAACTGCATCGTGTCGTAGATCGCCAGCCCCGCGTAGACGACGCCGCCCGGTGAGTTGACGTACAGGGAGATGTCCTTGTCGGGGTCCTCGGCCTCGAGGTGCAGCAGCTGGGCGACCACGAGGTTCGCCACCTCGTCGTCGATCTGCTGGCCGAGGAAGATGACCCGCTCGTCGAGCAGGCGCGAGTAGATGTCGAACGAGCGCTCCCCGTGGAGGTCGCGACGGATGACCATGGGCACCAGCGGCATGTGCAACTCCTTGGTTGCGTCTTGGTGGCGGGCACTCTAGCAACCGATCGGTTGCGCAAATTCTGCGAGGGTTCCCAGGTGGCGCCGCCGCCCAACGTCCTGGTGGTCATCACCGACCAGCAGCGCGCGCCGCGCCACTGGCCCGACGAGGCGGGCTGGGTGGACGCGCGCTCGAGCGGCTAGCATGCAACCTATGAGTTGCACGAAAGAGGTGGTGCTCCCCGTCGACCGCGACGAGGCCTGGGCCGCGGTCAGCGACTCGTCGGCCCTGGAGGCGTGGCTGGCCGAGCGCGTCGAGCTCGAACTGCGCCCGGGCGGCGACGCCTCGTTCACGCTGGCCGGCGGCGAGGAGCGGCGCGGGATGGTCGAGGAGGTCGCGCCCGGAGAGCGGCTGACGTTCTGGTGGTGGCCGGCGGACGGCGAGAGCTCGCGCGTGACCTTCGAGCTCGCGCCCGCGGTCGGCGGCACCCGCGTGCGCGTCACCGAGACGCCGGCCGGTCCGACGGCGCTGGCCACGCCGGCCGCGGTCTTCGCCCTCGCGTGACCGACGTCTTCGCTGCACGGGGAACACCGGCAGGCGCCGCGTGACGTCGGACGTCAACGAGGTGTTCGCCGCCCTGGCCGACCCCACCCGGCGGACGGTCATGGAGCGCCTGGCGCGCGGCAGCGCGACCGCGACCGAGATCGCCGCCGCCCTGCCGGTCACGCGCCAGGCGGTCGCCAAGCACCTCGCGGTCCTCGAGGACGCCGGGCTGGTGGCCGCGCGGCGCGCCGGGCGCGAGCGCCGCTTCTCCCCGACCCCGGCGCCCCTCGGCGACGCCATCTCGTGGATGGCCTCCGTCGGCGGCGAGTGGGACGAGCGCCTCGCCGCGCTGGAGCGCTACGTGCAGCGCGGGGTCTAAGCCTGGATCCAGGCTAAGGCGCGAGCAGCAGCACCGTCTCGCGCCAGAGCACGCGATGCCCGACGCGCGCCCGGACGGTCAGGCGCAGGCGCTTCAGGCGGCGCACGGCGGCGCGCCCCCGGCTCAGGCGGACGTAGACGCGGCCCACCTTCGCCGGCGCGGCGCGGCGGCCGAGCAGGACCGTCGCGACCCGCGCGGCTCCGGCCGGGCGCGAGTGCAGGGCGGCGCGGCGGGCGACGAGCTCGAGGACGGTGCCCCGCCGCGGCTTGGTGCGCAGCCGGACCGGCACGCCGCGGCGCAGCGCGGCGCGGAGGCCGAGCGTCGCCGGCGTGCGCCGCGCGCGGCGCGAGCGCGACGGCGGCGCGAAGTCGACGAGCGGCGGCGAGCCGGACGCCGCGCTCGCGACCTCGACGATGCTCCGGTGGACCTCGCTGCCTTCCATGCCGGCGCGCGGCCAGGCCCAGTCGAGCTTCATCGCGACGAGGTAGCGGCCCGGCCGCGGGAAGACGTGGGTGGCCTGGTAGCCGTCCACGGCCTCGTCGTAGGCGCCGTCGCCGTCGAAGTCCCACTCCGAGCGCAGGGCCGGCGGGTTGTAGACGCGCGGGACGAAGTCCAGGCCGTCGAGCTTGACGGGCCGGCCGGCGACCGCCGAGCCCATCGGCAGCAGGCGCCGGCCGCACGAGGCGGCGACCGGGTCCGACGCCGGGGCGTCCTGGATGAGGCGAAGCTCGCCGGACTGCTGCGCGAGCAGCGTGCCCGTCCCCTGGTCGTCCACGCCGACCGCGACGGGCGCGTCGAGCTTGGGCCCGCAGGCGACCGGCTCGGGCGTGTCGGGCTCGCCGCCGATCGGCGTCCTGGCGGCGAAGACCGAGCCGAGCCAGTCCTTCCAGGCGACGAGCGCCTCGCCCGACGGGCCGACGACGACGCTCGGGTCCTGCCCGGTGTGCGCGCCGGAGACGATCCTGACCGCGCCGAAGCCCTGGCCGAGACGCCCGGTCACGCCGAGGATCGGCCCCTGGATGCCCGCCCAGCCGTCGGCGCGGACGAAGCCTTCCGGCCACACGACCGCGGCGTTGCCGGCGTCGTCGACCGCGGCGCGCGGGGCGTCCTCGAACAGCGCGGTGCTCGGCAGCTCCTGTGGCGTGCCGAACGCGCCCGCGCCCTGGCGGACGGCGACCTCGACGGCACCGGTCTGGTCGCTGCGGGCCTCGGCCCAGGTGAGCACGGCCCCGGCGTCACCCGCCGCGAGATCCAGGCCGCGCGTGGTGCGCGTCGTCTGGGCAACCGTCTGGTGCGTCCAGGCGCCGCCGCCCGGCGGTCGCGTCGCCGTGCGGATGGCCGACGGCTCGCGCCAGGCGACCAGGACGCCGCCGGCGCCGTCGAGGCCGACGTGCAGGTCGGCGACCTCGCCGAACGGCCCGGCCACGGTCTCCGGAGTCCCCCAGGCGCCGCCCGGCTGGCGGACCGACGCGACGATCTGCAGGGCACCGGACGCCGGCATGGTCCGCGCCCAGGCGACGGCGGCCAGCCCGCCGGCGCCGGCGGCCAGCGCGGGGTCGCCGGCGGCGGCGCCGAGATCCTGGGCCGCGCCGAATGCGCCGCCGGCCGACCGATAGGCGATGCGCAGCGGCCCGCCGCCCGCGCCGTCGTCGTGACGCCAGGCGACGAAGGCGCCACCGGCGGCGTCCGCGGCAACGGCGGGACGCCCGGCGCGGTCGTCGAGGGTGCTCGTCGCGGGCGCGCCGCCGCGCGGCGTGACGGCGACCCGCAGTGCGGCGGGCGAGCCCTCGCCCCAGGCGGCGATCGCCTCGCCGCCGGAGGTCAGCGCGCCGGCGGCCGCGCCCGCGCCCGGCGCGGACACCGTGCCGAGGGCGGCCGGCTCCTGCCAGAGGCGGGGGGCCGCGGCGGCGGGTGAGGCGGCA
>DASXRF010000119.1:0-5012 GCA_036506755.1 Solirubrobacteraceae bacterium
GGTGTCCATGGCGCCCGCGCGACGCCTGTGTTCGTGAGCGCGGGACAGGAGCTCGGCCAGGTGATCGGCGACCGCCTCGTCGTAGGGCAGCGCCACGAACCGGCGCGCACGGCTCAGGGTCGTCTCGCGGAGCCGACGGAGGGACTCCGTGTCGGCGCGCCGGACACCGACTCCGAGCTCCGTCAGGGTCGCGACCGAGATGCGCGCCTCGCCATCGGGAGGCGCTCCGAGCGCCCGGCGCTGCTCGGCCGCGACGAACACGCTCGTGTCGGCCAGATAGCCGCTCAATGCAGCATGTCGTCCGTCGTCAAGCCGACGTCGAAGTCCTCGGCCGGAGAGTCGACACCCAGTGTCGCGGCCAGGTCGCTGATGTCCGCGAGATCCGCCAGCAGGCGCTCGCTCGGGCGACGCTCCGCGCGCTCCTGCCGCGGGACGATGTCGGCGACAGGCCGACCATGCACCGTGAGCACGACGCGTTGGCCGCTTTCGACTGCGGCGATCACCCGAGCGGTGTGGTTGCGCAGTTCGCGGACCGAGACGTCCATGCCTGTGGCACAGCGTAGCACGCCGGCGCTTCAGGTCGGGCCCCACCTGTGGCAGGCTGCCGCGCCCGCTGAGCGGCGCCCCGTGATCTGACAGCCTTCACCCCTTGCCCGTGGCCGCCTCCATCGCCCTCCTGATCCTCGGCCTCTGGGCCGTGCTGGGCGTCATCAACGCCCGGCGCCCGGCGCGCACCTGGTGGCTCATGGGCGGGAGCTGGATCGCGGCCTGGGTCGCCACCGAGCTCGCGCCGCATCTCGTGCTCGCCGGCACGGCTATCGGCGTCGTCCTCGTCGCGCTCGGTGCGCTGCAGCACACGGTCGGCTGGATCGGGCTGGCGGGCGTGGTCATCGCCGACGCTGTCGCCATCCCGCTCATCCTCCGCGCCCTCAAGACCGCCGCGGCGCTCGAGGAGATCGTCGACGAGCTCGACCCGCACGAGTCGGTCAAGCGCTATCCGCGCCGGCACATCGCCTTCCCGTTCCTCCCCTGGCGGCGACGCGACATCCGCCGCCTCAACGGCATCCGCTACCGCGGCCGCAGCAAGCTCGACGTGTACCTCCCGCCGTCCGAGGGCGAGGAGCCGCGGCCCGCGATCGTGCACGTTCACGGCGGCGCGTGGATGATCGGCTCGCGGCGCGAGCAGGGCGTCCCGCTGCTCGGCCACCTGGCGGCCAACGGGTGGGTCGGCTTCAACGTCGACTACCGGCTCAGCCCGCGCGCGACGTGGCCCGACCACCTCGACGACATCCGCGCCGCCATCGACTGGGTGCGCGAGCACGCCGACGAGTACGGCGTCGACCCGTCGTTCATCGCCATCACCGGCGGCTCGGCCGGCGGCCACCTGTCCGCGCTCGCCGGGCTGACGATCCCCGGGATCGCGGCGTGCGTGCCGTTCTACGGCGTCTACGACCTCGTCGACGAGGAGCGCCGGCACGTGCCGACGCTCCAGCACATCCTCGAGCGCTACGTCTTCAAGGTGCGCCGCCGCGACGACCCCGACCGCTACCGCGACGCCTCGCCCAGCTTCCGCGTCCACGCGGACGCGCCGCCGTTCTTCGTCATCCACGGCGAGTCCGACTCGCTCGTGCCGGTCGAGGAGGCGCGGGCGTTCGTCGAGCGGCTGCGCGAGGTCTCCAACGAGCGCGTTCTCTACGCCGAGATGCGCGGCGGCCAGCACGCCTTCGACGTCATCCCGTCGTGGCGCACGATCCCGGTGATCGAGGCGATCGAGCGCTTCCTCGCCACGGTGCGCGCGGCGCGGAGCGGCGCCGGGACCGAGCGGGCGGCGAGCTGAGCGGCAGTTACGCCGGCACGCGCGCGCCCGCCCGCGCGGGCGCGTAGAGCCGCACCGCCTGCGTCTTGCCCTTCAGCGTCACCGGCGGGCGCTCCTCCCACCCGCCCGGCTCCGCGCCGAGCAGCGCCAGCGTCGCCTCGGTGATCAGGACGTCGTCGTCGGTCTGGCGCGTCGCGGCCTCGACCCGGGCGGCGGTGTTGACCACGTCGCCGATGACGGTGAACTCGAGCCGGCCCCCGCCGCCGATCGTTCCCGCCACGACCGGGCCCGAGTTGACGCCGATCCCGACGCGCAGCTTGCCGGCGTGGCGGTGCGCGACGACGCGCGCGATCTCCAGCGCCGCGCCCACCGCGCTCGCCGCGTGGTCCGGCATGCGCCGCGGCGCGCCGAAGACGGCGAGCAGCCCGTCGCCGATGAACTTGTTCGCGTGGCCGCCGTGGGCGGCGATGACGGGCACGACGTCGCCGTAGAGATCGTTCAGGGTGGCGACGACCTCCGGCGCCGACGCGCTCTCGGCGTACGTCGTGAAGCCGCGCACGTCCATGAACAGGACGGAGACCTCGACCTCCTCGCCCGCGAGGTCGGTCCCCTCGCGCAGGACGCGCTCGGTGAGCTCGGGATCGACGTAGGTGCCGAACGCCTCGCGCAGGCGCTCGCGGTCGCGCAGGCCGGCGACCATGGTGTTGAAGCCCGCCTCGACCAGGCCGATCTCGCTGCCGTCGTCGACCGGGACGCGGGCGTCGAAGTCGCCGCGCTCGACGCGGTCGAGCGCGGCCCGCACGGCGGTGAGCGGGTCGCCGACCGACCGTGCGGTCGCCAGCGTGATCGCGAGCCCGGCGGCGACGGCCACGACGGTGAGGAAGATCACCGCCAGCGCGACGTCGTGGCGTTCGACGCCGCTGTCGACCAACGCGGCGACGGCGACCGCGAGCGTGCCGAGCAGCGGCACGCCCGTCCCCAGGGCCCACGCGATGGTGAGGCGCGGCCGTACGCCGGGTCCGGACGGCTCGACCGGCGGCGCATCCGCGAGCGCGATCGCCGTGACCGGTCGTTGCGTGCGCTCGGCGAGCAGGTACGTCAGGGCGGCGGTCGTGATCCCGCCGAGGCCGATCCCGGCGGTGTTGACGAACGTCGCGGCGCCGGTGGACGCGTTGACCGCCGTGAACAGGATCGCGGCGACGCCCCAGAACGCCGCCGTCGCGCGCGCCTGCGCAAGCGGCAGTGCAAGCGCCCGCCGGCGCTCGTCCTCGGCGGGCGGCCGGTCCGCCAGCAGCCAGCGCTCCACCGGCTGCGCGAACCCTTTGACCCAGCGAACGCCGAGGTACATCGCGAGCGGCATGTAGACCGCGAGCACGAGGGCGCTGACCACGGTCAGCCGGCCTGCCTTGTGGCGAAAGTCCGGCGAGACCGGGAACACGAACGCCAGGAAGGCGAACACGAGCACCGCGCCGATGGCGTTGGCCAGCAGGCCGTTACGGATCTGCCGAGCGCGCAGGTGCCTTACGAGGCGGACGCGCTCGGGTGGGGCCTCGGCGGGCACATGGCGAGTGTCCCAGACAGCCGGACGGTCGCCGGAGACAGCGTGCTCATCCGGCGTCCGTCCGGCGCCCACGTGTGCCGCTGCGAGGCGTTTTTCAGCAGCCGGCGTGACCCTGCCTCCGCCCGCGGAGACGAGCCCGTCGCCCGGTTGCGAGTTAACGCAACCTGGTGCGGAAAACCCCCACTCTGCGTGGCAGGTTTGCGCAAAGTACGCATTGCGAGTTGCAGCGTCGCTTCTAGATGCTCCACCGAATGGACTATTCGGCGCGAGCACTCACCCGGCACGACCATCCCGAGCGTCAGCACCCACGTCGACGCGCGACTGCGCCGGCCACCGGGCTGATCGGTGTCATCGGCGCGAGCGTCGTCGTAGCGCTCGCGGGCGCGGCGCTTGCCGTGAGGATCGCGCTGCCCGGGCCGGACAACGCACCGGCCCTGCCAAAAGGCCCCTTCGGCATCCACCAACAGGTGCCGATGAGCTTCGGCTCGGTTGCCGTCGACGTCGTGGAGAAGCTCGGCGCGGTGCCGTTCCACGGACCGCGCAACACCATCGCCGGGGACGTGCCGCCCGGACGCATCGCGCTGCGCACGACCGTCTCCGTCAGCAACCTCCTCGACAGGTCCATCACTTACAGCCCGGCGTCGTTCCGGCTGCTCGTCGGGGCGAAGAAGCGGCCGATCTCACTGACGCAGTCGACCATGCCCGCGGGGCGGCTGAACGCGGGGTCGGTGATCGAGGGGCGTCTGAGCTTCGTCGTGCCCGAACGCGCCCGCAGCCTCTGGCTCGAGGTGCGCGATCCCGGACGCCGGTCGCCCGTCCTCATCGATCTGCGGCGGGCCGGACGCACGCCGACCAGCGCCTTCGACCGGTTCGGTCACCTGCACCCGGGAGGGACCCGATGACGCCGCTGCTCGTCCGCCTGATCGCTCGCCAGCCGCGCTCACAGCTGGCCCGGCCGTCCGCGGTTGCCGCGTTCGCCGTCGTCCTGACCTACGCGAGTGGCCTGGCGCTCGTCGCCCTCCATGCCGCCGAGGGAGCGCGCGAATCCGGCGCGCCGCCGCTCCTCGTGCACTGGCTGCGTGACGCGACGCTCGCGCTGCCGCTCGTCTTCACGGCCGTCTGGGCCGGTGTGCTGCTCGCCCGCCGCCTGCTCGAGCGCAACCTCGAGCCGCCATCCGATCGGCTCGCCGCGGCGGTGCTGGCGGTCGTCGTCGCGGATGTCGCCAGCCTCGCGGTCTCGCTCGCCCATCCCGCCCACGAGGGGCTGTTCGGCGGCGTCGAGCACCATCACCTGCCGTTCCTCGTCCACGTCGCCCGCGACGCCGCGCTCGCCCTCGCCGTCAACCTGCCGGCCGCGGCGCTGGTGGCGGCCGCGCTGTCGCGCCGCTCCCCGTGGGCGGCACCGAGCGTCGAACGCTGGCGGGTGCCGCGCGGAGCCTGGCGCTTCGCGGTCGAGGGCGCGGTCATCGCACTCGTCGCCGTGCCGGCGGGGATCGTCGCGGTCAACGTCGTCGGCCGCGCCACCGCGGCGTCGAGCGCAGGCGCGCCGTGTCCGGCCGGAGCGCCGCTGAAGACCTTCGACGTGGTCTCGATCAACGTCGACATGCCGCTCAACCACTTCGGCGACCACGACCC
>DASXRF010000120.1:0-2639 GCA_036506755.1 Solirubrobacteraceae bacterium
CCTTCAAGGACGAGACCGAGACCGACCTCTTCGGCGAGCAGGCCGTCCTGTGCGGCGGCGCCTCCGAGCTCGTGCAGGCGGGCTTCGAGACGCTCGTCGAGGCGGGCTACGACCCGCAGATGGCCTACTTCGAGTGCCTTCACGAGCTCAAGCTCATCGTCGACCTGATGTACGAGAAGGGCCTGGCGGGGATGCGCTACTCGATCTCCAACACCGCCGAGTACGGCGACTACACCCGCGGCAAGCGCGTCATCACCGACGAGACGCGGGCGAACATGCGCAAGATCCTCGACGAGATCCAGTCCGGCGACTTCGCGCGCGAGTGGATCGCGGAGAACCGCGCCGGGCAGGAGAACTTCCAGCGGCTGCGCGGCGAGCAGGCCGACACGCAGGTCGAGCGCACGGGCAAGGAGCTCCGCGCGCACATGGACTGGATCCAGACGGAATTCTGATTCAGGCGACGAGGGCGAGCGAGACCGGCGCCGGCTGCTCGCGGCGGATCACGCAGTCGAGCGCGTCGACGACCGCGGGGTCGAACTGCGTACCCGCGCAGTCGCGCAGCTCCTCGAGCGCGGTCTCGATCGGCATGGCGGCGCGGTACGGGCGGTTCGTCGTCATGGCGCTGTAGGCGTCGCACGCGCAGATGATCCGCGCGGCGAGCGGGATCTCGGCACCCGCCAGGCCGTCGGGATAGCCGCGGCCGTCCCAGCGCTCGTGGTGGCCGCGGACGACGAGGCCGACGTCGGCCAGGACGCCGCCGATGCGATCGAGCATCTGCTGGCCGTCCTCGGGGTGGCGCTTGATGACCGCCCACTCGGCGGGGGTGAGCTTGCCGGGCTTGTTGAGGATCTCGTCGGGCACGCGCAGCTTGCCGATGTCGTGCAGCAGCGCGGCGAACTCGAGCTCGCGCTGCTCGCGCGCGTCGAGGTCCAGCTCGGTGCCGACCGCGAGCGCGAGGGCGAGCACGCCCTTGCTGTGCTCGCCGCCGGTGTACGGGTCGTCGGCCTCGAGCATCTCGCCCATCAGCAGCGCGCTGCCACGGTAGGCGTCGCTCAGCGCGAGGGCGTTCTGGATGCGCTGCTCGCGCTCGCGCCCCAGCGCGGCGAGGAGGCCCAGCAGCGGCAGCGCGAGCGCGAGCGCCCACGTCTGCGCGGAGGCGATGAGCGCGAGGAGCAGCCCGACCGGCGCCAGCGCGGCGTCGATGGCGAACCCGGTCGCCATCAGGCGCAGCTGCAGGTTGGGCGACACGCCGAGGGCGAGCCACATGCGGGCGGTCGTCGCGAGGTTGTCGAAGATCAGCTGGGCGGCCAGCGCGGCCAGATACACCGGCCAGTGCGCTAGATCGGGGGTCCCCGGCGCGGCCAGGCTGAGGACGAGCGCCGGGCCGACCGCGTACCAGGCGTCCCCAAAGGCGAGGATCGCGTGGTCGGGGTGCCGGCGGCCGCGAAGGTACTCGGGCGCGCGGACGAGGATGCCGGAGGCGACCAGCAGCGTGAGCGTGAGCGCCGGGTGCAGCAGCAGCAGCATCGGGACGACCGCGACCTGGGTGCCCACCGAGAGGCACGAGCCGACTGCGAAGCGGACGCGCTGGGCGACCAGCGACAGCACCAGCAGCGCGACGACGAGCGCGGGGGATGCGGAGGGCCCCGGCAGCCACCGGTCCATCGCAACGGCGGCGGCGACCAGCGCCGCGGCGATGGCCGTCTCGGCCAGACGGTCGCGGCGGCTCAGCGGCTCGCTGTCGAGCGCGGTGGCCTCCCGGAGGAGGGCTTCGACGCGGGGATCGTCTTCGGGCATGGACATGACAGGGCTCCGCGTGCGGCTTCGGGTCGTTGCGCCCGGCCCGTGAGCGGCAGCCCGCCAGGACCGACCATGCGTCCAAGCTGTGTCATGCGCCGCTGCCGCGGTCCCTCAGCGCCCCGCCAAGGCGCGCGCCGCCACCGGGCGCCGGCGCCGGGCCGCGGGGCGGTCCGGGGCCTGGCCGGCCGCGGGCGGCGCCGGCGCGGCGCGCCGCAGCGCGGCCCAGGCGAGCACGCCGGTGCACAGCGCGGCCGTCCCGCCGACCGCGAGGCCTGCGCGCGGCCCGGCCGCCTCCGCGATCCAGCCGACCAGCGGCGCCCCGATCGGCGTCGAGCCGAGGAAGACGACGGAGTACAGCGCCATGACGCGCCCGCGCATGGCCGGATCGGCCGCCAGCTGGAGCGAGGAGTTCACGCCGGCGGCGAAGGTGACGCTGGCGGCGCCGAGCGGGACGAGCACGGCGACCTGCAGGGCGAAGGCCGGCGCGCCGGCGGCGAGCAGCGTCAGCGTCCCGAAGGCGACGGCGGCGCCCGCGAGCAGGTGGGGGCTGACGCGCCCGCGCGCGCCCGAGGCGAGCGCGCCGAGCACCGAGCCCGCGGCCATCGCGCCGGTCAGCGCGGCGTAGGTCGTCGCGGTGCCGTCCCAGGTGAAGCGGGCGACCAGCGGGAGCAGGACCTGGAAGTTGAACGAGAGGGTCCCGACGACCGCCATCATCAACAGCGGCACGCGCAGCGCGGGCGTGGCCCACGCGTAGCGGACGGCCGCCCGCAACTGGCCGGGCGCGCGCTCGGCGGGCGGCGCGGCGTGCAGGTGCGCGGGGTCCATGCCGCGCAGCGCGA
>DASXRF010000121.1:0-2670 GCA_036506755.1 Solirubrobacteraceae bacterium
TCGTCAGCCCGCTCAAGCTGCCGACCGACGCCTGGTGGGTCTGGGTCGCGCTCTTCTTCGCCGACGACCTCGCCTACTACGCCTACCACCGCGGCCACCACCGCATCCGCCTGTTCTGGGCGACCCACGTCGTCCACCACAGCTCGCAGCACTACAACCTGTCGACCGCGTTGCGCCAGGACTGGGCGCCCTTCAGCGCGACCCTGTTCTGGATGCCGTCGGCGCTGCTCTTCCCGCCGTGGATGATCTTCCTGGCGATCGCCTGGAACCTGCTCTACCAGTTCACGCTGCACACCGAGGCGGTCGACAAGTACCCGCGCTGGATCGAGGCCGTCTTCAACACGCCGAGCCACCATCGCGTCCACCACGGGTCCCAGCAGCAGTACCTCGACCGCAACTACGCGGGCATCCTGATCATCTGGGACCGCCTGTTCGGCACCTTCGAGCCCGAGGGCGAGCGCGTCCGCTACGGGCTGACGAAGAACATCGAGACGTTCAACCCCGTCCGGGTCGCCTACCACGAGTTCGCGGCGATCGCGCGGGACGTCAGCGCGGCGCGGACGTGGCGCGAGCGGTTGGGCTACATCTTCATGGGGCCGGGCTGGCAGCCGGCCGGCGCGTCTCAGGCGCTCAGCGTGAGCTTTCTGGGGCTGCTGCGGAAGCCGAGGTCGACGAGCACCGGCTCCAGCGCCGAGCCCACGATCGGCTCTCCGTCGAGCTTCTCCAGCCCGAGCTTCGGGCCGCGGCCGGACAGCACGAACTCGGCCAGCGCGCGCAGCGCGGGCTCCAGGCGCGCGTCGCCGGCGTCGACGAGCGTCTGAAGCGCGCGGCCGCCCCGCTCGACGTAGGCGACCGGCTCGGCGCCGACGAGCACGACGTAGGCGCCGGCCGCGCGCGCCGGCTTGCGGGCACCGACTCGCCCGCCGGGCGCGTCGACGGACGGAGCAGGCCCGCGTTCGGGCGAGTCGGCCTCTCCTTCGCGCTTGGGCCAGGGCAGCGCGGCGCCGTAGGGCTGCGCCGGGTCCGTCGCCGCGAGCACGAGCGGCGGCGCGGGGTGGGTGGGATCCGCAAACGCGCGCAGGCGCTCGACGGCGCCCGGCAGCGCGAACTGCGCGCCGCCGAGGCTCTCGACGAAGTAGCCGCGCCGGCAGATGCCGAGCGTCTCGAGGTCGCCGAGCGCGTCGTAGAGGATCGCGAAGCCGCCGGGGATGCCCTCGGCGAGAACCTGCTCGCGCGTGACGATGCCGTAGCGCTCGAGCAGCAGCTCGGCCAGCGTGCGGCGCTGGGCGCCGGGCTCGGGACGCGTGCGGAAGATCGAGGTCGTCAGCGACCAGCGCCCCTGCACGGTCGGCTGGGCGGCCGACCGCCGGGCGCCGAAGCGCCGCCGGGCCGAGCGCTGCGCGGCGCTGCGCGCGCGGGCGAGCGTCAGGCGCGGCGCGCGCAGAGGCGCCCACGCGTCGTTGGTGACCTCACCGGCCCAGACGAGGTCCCACAGCGCCTCCTGGACCTGCTCCGGCGCAAGGTCGAGCTCGGCGAGCAGGTCGGTGAAGAAGCACGGGGCGCGGTCGAGGCGCTCGCGCAGGGCGTCGTGCTCGGGCTGGTCGGGGCGCTCGTGGCCGCGCGGCAGCGGCGGCGCGCCGATCGCCTCGGCGTCCTCGCGGAAGTACAGGGCGACGCGCCCGCTGTTGCGGCCCAGCGCCCCGGCCCCGACCCAGATCACCTCTCCCGACGCGCACAGCTGGTCCAGCCAGGTGGGCGAGTAGGCGCCGGTCCGGCGCGGCAGGACGTCGCGCTCCCATACGTCGGCGGGCAGCGCCAGCCCCTGCAGCGCGACCAGCACCTCGCGCAGGCGGTCGACGCCCGCGCCGGTGGGCGGGTGGCGGTCGACGCCCTGCCAGCTGGGCAGGAAGGCGGCGAGGGCGCGCTGGTCGACCGCCTCGACCTCCTTGCGCAGGGCGGCGAGCGACGCGCGGCGCAGCCGGCGCAGGACCTCGGGGTCGCACCACTCGCGCTCGCTGCCGCCTGGTCGTAGCTCGCCGCGCACGAGCTCGCCCGCCGCCTCGAGGTCGCGCAGCGCGCTGGCCGGGTCGATCCCATAGCGCTTGTGCACCTCGTCGGTGGTGAACGGGCCGTGCGTTGCCGCGTAGCGCGCGCACAGCCGCCGCAGCGCGTCGGGCACGTCGGCGGTGAAGGCGTCGGGCAGCCCGGACGGCGGGACGACGCCGAGGGCGTCGCGGTACAGGCCGGCGTCGTCGGCGGCGATCCAGCGCTCCTCGCCGGCCATCCGCACGCGCACGGCGCGGCGCTCGCGCGCGAGCTCGAGCAGCATCGTCTCGGGGTCCAGGGCGGTCACCACGCGCTCGCCGGCCTCGGCCACCGTTAGGTCGCCAAGGCGCCGCAGGATGTCGGCCAGGCCGTCGCGGTTGGCCGCGCGCGTGCGCTCGGAGCAGTGCTGCAGGTCGGCCTCGACCGCGGCGAGGGCGTCGGGGTCGATCAGCTCGCGCAGCTCGTCCTGGCCGAGCAGCTCCCGCAGCAGCTCGCGGTCCAGCGAGAGCGCCGCGGCGCGCCGCTCGGCGTTGGGCGTGTCGCCCTCGTACATGTACGTGGCGACGTAGTCGAACAGCAGCGAGGAGGCGAACGGCGAGGCCGTGGGCGTCTCGACCTCGACGA
>DASXRF010000122.1:0-1647 GCA_036506755.1 Solirubrobacteraceae bacterium
ACGGCTTCGGCCGCGAACCGAAGGGGTCACCCTGCGGATGCGCGGCCGAAGCCGAGTGACTCGGCCTCCGGGCGCCTCGCATCCACGATCGATCGGCGCGGATCCAGGCTCAGGCGATCCGCGCGCCCGGCGTCGCGTCGCCGTCCGGGCGCAGGACGATCACGGTGCCGTCGTCCTCGACCGCGCCGAGCACCAGCACCTCCGAGCGCACGGGCCCGACCTGGCGGGGCGGGAAGTTGACGACGCCGACCACGAGCGAGCCCTCGAGCTCCTCGCGCGAGTAGTTGGTGATGCGGGCCGACGAGCTCCTGACGCCGAGCTCGGGGCCGAAGTCGATGCGCAGCTTCCAGGCCGGCTTGCGCGCCTCGGGGAAGTCCTCGACGGCGATGACGCGGCCGACGCGCATGTCGACGGCCAGGAAGTCGTCGAAGGAGATCTCGCCCACAGCGGCGGGAGTTAACCGTCGCCCTGGTACTGGTCCTCGCCGGCCGAGGCGTCCTGCGGCGGCGGGCTCTGCTGCGACTGGTCCTGCGGCGGCGCCTGCTCGGCGGGCGCGGTCTGCTCGGCCGCGGCCGGGGCAGGGGCAGGCGGCGGAGCCTGCTGCTGCTGGTCGGCCGGCGGGACCGACTCGACCGGCTGGCTGGGCCCGACCGGCTCGCCGTGACCCGAGTCGTCGGGCGGCAGCACGGTGGTGTCGGACTCCTCCTGCGTCGTCGGCGCCGACGGAGGCGGCGGCGCCGGCGTGCCGGCGTCGGCCGTGGAGGCGGGCGTCCCGGTCGTCGCCGTGGGCTCGGCATTCTTCTCGGGCTCGTCCTTGGCGGCCGCCGGCTTGGCCTTCTTCTTCTCCGCCACGCGCGGCGGCGCGACGGCGACGGGCTGGGTGACGACCTGGGCCTGCTGCGCCACGGCGACCGGCTGCGCGGGCGCGGCGACCGCGGCCTGGGCGACCTCGGCATGGGGGCGCGTGCGGTGGCGCGTCGCGTGGTCGACCTCGACGGCGCCGGCGGTGACCAGCGCGGCCGCGGCCAGGCCGGCCGCCGTCTTGGAGGCGATCGCCCCGACGCCGGCCGAGAGGGCGCCGCTTGCGCCGACCCCGGCCGTTCCGGCGGCGGCGGTGCTCGCGGCGGCGGTGGCGCCGCCCGCCGACGCGGTCGTGCCGAGGTGGGCGAGGAAGAGCTTCTTGACGACGAGCAGCGGTCCGACCGGGAAGACGGCGGCCAGTGCGCGGCTGGTCGCCTTGAGCTGCTTGCGGAAGGTCGCGCAGCGCTCGCACGAGCGCAGGTGGCGGCGCACCGGCGCGCTCGTCCGCTTGAGCCCCTCCGCCACCTCGCCGAGCTCGAGGCGCACCTCCTCGCAGGTCAGCTTGCGCGCCTCGGCCGCCTCGGCCAGCGACACGCGCGCGCGCACGAGCAGCGACTTGACCGACGGCACGGTCGTCTCCATCGCCTCGGCGATCTGCTCGTACGAGAGCGCGTCGATCTCACGCAGGAGGAGGGCGGTGCGCTGCGTCTCGGGCAGCTCGCCGACGTCGGCGACGATGTGGCGGAACTCCTCGCGCTTGTGGACGGTGTCGGCGGTGCTGGCGCCGCCGTCGCGCTCGAAGACATCCATCGAGTCATGGCCGGAGGCATGCGGGCGGCGCAGATG
>DASXRF010000123.1:0-3754 GCA_036506755.1 Solirubrobacteraceae bacterium
AGGCGGGCCGTTTCGGGGAGGAGAGATGCTGCTATGTGATGGGTCTAGCTATGTGATCTCTGAGGGAAGTCTGGTCAGCGCGCGGCGCTGTAGCGGGTCGTCACGGTCAGCGCCAGCTCGGCGAGCGCCGCACCGACGAAAACGCCGGCGGCCGCGGTCTCGCGGGTGACGGCGAGCACGACCGCCGCGCCGACGAGCGCGATGGCGATGGCGACGTCGAAGGCGTAGTGCGCCGCGATGTCGATCGCCTCGGTGTCGGCGAGCGCGGCGCCCAGGGCGAGGCCCACGGTGAGCGCGCCGACGACCACGGCGATCAGCGTGCCGGCGGCGCCGAAGCCGAGAACGAACGGCGAGGCCAGCAGGGCCATGCCGATGAGAAGCTCCAGAGCGCCGTGCGCGGAGAGCGATATGAGCCGGAAGGCGGTCATCGCACCGGACACGATGCTGGTTGACTCGCCAATCGACTGTGACGTGGGGCACAGAGTTCGCGGGCAGTACGGTTCGCGACCGTGGCGACGAAGGTGCGGCTCGACGCGCTGCTGGCCGAGCGGGGTCTGTTCGCCTCGCGCACGCGCGCGGCCGCGTCGGTCCTCGCCGGCGAGGTGCGCCTGGGCGACGAGGGACGCCGCGCCGAGAAGCCCGGCCAGCTGGTGGACCCCGGCATCGCGGTCGTGCTCGACGAGCGTCCCGCGTTCGTCTCCCGCGGGGGCGTGAAGCTGGCCAACGCGCTCGACGCCCTCGGCGTCGCGGTCGCCGGCCGACGCTGCCTCGACGTGGGCGCCTCCACCGGTGGGTTCACCGACGCGCTGCTGCAGCGCGACGCGGCCCACGTCATCGCCGTCGACGTCGCCTACGGCGAGTTCGCGTGGTCGCTGCGCAACGACGAGCGCGTCACGGTGCTCGAGCGCGTCAACGCGCGCGAGCTGCGCCGCGAGCAGCTGCCCTACCGGCCGGACCTGGTCGTCTGCGACGTGTCGTTCATCGGGCTGGCCAAGGTGCTGCCCGCGGTGCTCGCATGCTGCGCGGAGCGCTTCGACGCGCTCGCCCTGGTCAAGCCGCAGTTCGAGGTCGGGCGCGCGCTCGTCGGCAAGGGCGGGGTCGTGCGCGATCCGGCGGCGCGGCGCGGCGCGCTCGTCGCGGTCGCCGAGGCGGCGCGCGCGCTGGGCGCGGCGGTCCTGGGCTTCGCGTCCAGCGGCCTGCCCGGTCCGAAGGGCAATCGCGAGACGTTCGTCTGGCTGGCCGAGGGCGGCCGGCCCGGCGCGGTCGAGGACGTGGACGCCGCGGCGCGCGGGGTCGAGCCGGGGTGAAGCGCGCGGTCGTCTTCACGCATCGCCGCCCCGAGGAGACGCGCTGGGCGCTCGACAAGCTGATCGCCGCGGCGCAGGAGGTGGAGGTCGAGCTGCGCTTCGATCCCGCGGAGGCGAGCAAGCACCAACTCGCTCCGGGCAACGGCGTGGCCGTCGGCCCGGGCGACGACATCGATGGCGTCGACCTCGTCTTCGTCCTCGGCGGCGACGGCACCATCCTGACCGCGCTGCGGCGCTTCGCCGGCACCGGCGTGCCCGTCTTCGCGGTCAACTTCGGCCAGATCGGCTTTCTGGCGACGGTCGAGCCCGCCGGCCTGCAGGACGCGTTCCTGCTCGCCTGCCGCGGCGAGTTCGAGCTGCTGCGGCTCCCGGCCATCACCCTCGAGGCGCCGGCCGGCATCCAGGCGGCGATCAACGACGTCGCGATCCACCGCCGCCCCGGCGAGCGCGTGGCGATGCTGGCCTACGCGCTGGAGGGCGAGGAGGTCGGCTCGGTGCGCTGCGACGGCCTGGTCGTGGCGACCCCGGCCGGCTCGACGGGCTACAACCTGGCCAACGGCGGGCCGGTCCTCGCCTGGGGCGTAGAGGGCTACGTGATCTCGTTCATCGCCCCGCACTCGCTGACGGCGCGGCCCATGGTGGCGGCGCCGAACGACAGCATCATCATCCACAACCGCTCGGTCGACGAGGCCGTGGACATCTCGGTCGACGGCCGCCCCGCGGGCGTGCTGGAGCCCGGCGAGTCGCTGACCTGCCGGTTTCTGCTCGAGGCGGCGCTGCTGGCCCAGCTGCCGGGGTCGACGTTCTACCGGCGGCTGAGGGAGAAGTTCGGGAAGCTGGCTTGAGGCAGCCGGGGCCCGCTCGCCCCGCGCGGTTTGGCCGTTCCGGGCCGGGGCCGGGTCTGTCGCCGCACCCGGGCCGCTCGGGGGAGCGTTAGCGCGCCAGGACCCGATGGGTGGGGAACAAAACGGCGCATAGTGAGCCGTTTTGTTCCCCACCCGCACGAGTCGAGCGGGAACGCGCCAGCCGGGCTCGCCGGACCCACCGCCAACGCGCGGGCGGAGCGAGAGGATCCGTCACCCCCCGCTGATACACCCTCCGCCGTGCTCTACGAGCTGCGCGTCGAGAACCTCCTGCTGATCGAGCGGGCCGAGCTGCGCCTCGCGCCGGGCCTCAACGTCCTGACCGGCGAGACCGGCGCCGGCAAGACCGTGCTCGCGCACGCGCTCGACCTGCTGCTGGGCGGGCGGGCCCGGCCGGGGATCGTCCGGCCGGGAGCGGCGGAGGCCTATGTCGAGGGCGTGTTCGCGTTGCCTGCGGCGCTGCACGGTGAGCGCGGAGAGCGCCTGCCGGAGGACGCCGAGGAGGTGGTGCTCGCCCGGAGGGTCAGCGCCGAGGGGCGCACGCGCGCGTACGTCAACGGCCGCTCGGCGTCGGTGGCCGACCTGCGCGAGCTGGCCGGCGGGCTGCTGGCCTTCTACGGCCAGCACGAGTCGCGGCGGCTCATGCTGGCGTCGGCGCAGCTGGAGATCCTCGACGGCGCGTGCGGGGCCGAGCAGGCGGCTCGGCGGCGGGCGTGCGCCGAGGCGTGGCAGCGGGCGCGCGCGGCGGAGGCGGCCGTCGTGGACCTGCGCGAGCGGGCCGCCGGGCGCGAGCGCGAGCTGGACCTGCTCGAGTTCGAGCTGGCCGAGATCGAGGCGGTGGCGCCCGACGAGGCCGAGGCGCGCGAGCTGCGCGCCGAGCGCGAGCGGCTGCGCCATCTGGAGGCGCTGCGGGCCGGCGCGCTGGGCGCCGCCGAGGCCGTGGCGCCCGAGGCCGGCGAGGGGGGCGCGGGCGCGCTGCTGGCCGCGGCGGCCGCGCACCTCGAGGACGTCGCCGGCGTGGACGCGGCGCTCGACGCCCTGGCGGAGCGGCTGCGCGCGGTCGCGCTGGAGGCCGACGACGTCGCCGCCGAGCTGCGCCGCTACGGCGAGGGCCTCGAGGCGCAGCCCGGCCGGCTGGACGCCGTCGAGGAGCGGCTCGCCGCGCTCGAGCGGCTCGAGCGCAAGCACGGAGGGACGATCGGCGCGGTCCTCGCGCACGCGGCGGCGTGCCGGGCGCGCCGCGACGAGCTCGCTCGGGCCGAGGACGCGCTGGCCGAGGCCGAGCGCGACGCGGCGGCGGCGGGCGAGGAGGTCGAGCGCCAGGCCGCGCGCCTGCGCGCGGCGCGTGCGGCGGCGGCGCCGCGGCTGGCAACGGCCGTGCGCAAGCGGCTCGCCGAGCTGGCGATGGCCGGCGCGAGCTTCGAGATCGCGCTCGAGGAGCGCGAGCCGGGGCCCGCCGGCACCGACGCCGTCGAGTTCCGCCTGGCCACCAACCCCGGCGTCCCGGCCGGGCCGGTGCGCGACATCGCCTCGGGCGGCGAGCTCTCGCGCGTGATGCTCGCGCTCGCCGGTCAGGGTGCGCGC
>DASXRF010000124.1:0-2271 GCA_036506755.1 Solirubrobacteraceae bacterium
CATCGACGGGGTCCTCGCCACCGTGCTGGCCCGGGCCGAACAGGAGCGCGAAGAGCTGCTGCGCGGCGGGCTGGCCCGCCGCGCCGAGACCGTGCGCATGATCCTCGACGACGTCCCGATCGCCGAGCAGCGCGCCGGCGAGCGGCTCGGCTACGAGCTCTCGCAGACGCACACCTGCGTCGTGCTGTGGAGCGAGGACGCCGTCGAGCAGGGAGCGCTCGACCGCGCCGCCCACGCGCTCGCCCACGCCGTCGGCGCACGCCGTCCGCTCGTCCTGCCGGCGGCGGTGGCCGCCGTCTGGGCGTGGATCGCCACGGCGCGCGAGCCCGACCTCGCGCCGCTGCGCGCGGCCATGAAGGACGTCGATCCGGCGATCCGCGCCGCCGTCGGCCCGTCGTGCCCGGGCCTCGCGGGCTTTCGCCAAAGCCACGACGGCGCGGTCGCCACCCAGCGCCTCGTCGCCGGCGCACGCGGGGGCGAGCGGCTGACGACGTACCGCGACGTCGAGGTCACGACCCTCGTGGCGCAGGACCCCCGCCGCATGACCGACTTCGTACGCACGACCCTCGGCCCCCTCGCCGGGCGTGACCCCGCCGCCGCGCGCCTGCGCGAGACGTTGCGCATCTACCTCAGCGAGGGCGAGAGCGCGCCACGCGCCGCCCAGCGCCTGTACACGCACCGCAACACCGTCTTGCACCGCGTCGCGCGCGCCGAAGAGCTGCTCGGCCATCCGATCGCCGACCGTCGCCTCGAGCTCGCCCTGGCGCTCGAGCTCACCCACCGCCTCGGAGAGCGCACGCTCGCTTGACATCGCCGTCAGACCGCAACGACCGCCGTCGCTAGGTGCCGGTCAATCGGTGAACGAGCAGGCGCCCAGCGGCCGCGTCAGGTACGGGCCTTCGCGACCCTCGTCGTCCGTATAGAGCTCCGCTTTTTTGGCCGGCGCTGCGGCAGACCGCGACGAACCCAGAGTCGCCGTGCGCCCGGCGACGCCCGGGGAGACCACGACGGTCCCGCCGACCTCAGCAGCGCGAGCGTCTCGTGAGTGGGCAGCGCGCGCCTGTCACCGTGGCACGCGCTGGGTTCGTGGCGCGCCTGGTCCGGGCTGGAGGTCGATCTCGCCGGGTGTGACCGGCTGGCCGCAGCGGTCGCAGCGGAGGTCTGGGCCGACGCTGCCGCCGCAGGCGGCGTGGAGGGCGAGCCTCGGGGGCCCGTCGGGCGTCGGGTAGTGGCGGTCGCCCCATTTGAGCAGGACGATCAGGGCCGGGCCGAGCTCGCGCCCCTTCGCCGTGAGGATGTACTTCGGTCGCCCTGGGCGCTGCGGATCTGGAACGCGTTCGAGGACCTCCTCGTCGCAGAGCAGCTTGAGGCGGCTGGTGAGCGTGTTCGAGGCGATCCCGAGGCTCTCTTGGAAGTCCTCGAACCGCGTCAGGCCGAGCACGGCGTCGCGCAGGATCAGCAGCGTCCAGCGCTCTCCAACGACTTCCAGCGCTCGGGCGATCGAGCAGACCTGGCCTGGATAGTCGCGTTGAAGCACGAGCAAGAGCGTAGCTACCTTGCTTGACAAAAGCCAGACTCGCTCGTAGGTTGCCTTGCATGACGCAAGTTAGCTCTGGTGGAGCCGTGCACGTGCGCAAGCCATTTGTCCTCGTCTCGCTGCTGCTGGCGGCGTTCGTGATCAACCTCGACACGACGATCGTCAACGTCGCGCTTCCCACGCTGGTGCGCCAGCTGGATGCCTCCAATGCCCAGCTGCAGTGGGTCGTCGACGCCTTCAACCTGCTGTTCGCGGGATCGGTGCTCGCTTTCGGCAGCCTCTCCGACCGATTCGGGCGCAAGGGGATGCTGCTCGCCGGCCTGGCGGTCTTCGGCCTGGCGAGCCTCGCGGGTGGGGTGACCGGCAGTCCCGGCCAGCTGATCGCGGCGCGCGCGGTGATGGGCGTGGGCGCGGCGATGGTGTTCCCCGCGACGCTGTCGCTGCTCACGCACGTGTTCACCGAGCGCCGCGAGCGCGCGCTGGCGATCGGCCTGTGGGGTGCGAGCACCGGGGCGGCAATCGCTCTTGGGCCGATCGTCGGCGGGTGGCTGCTCGAGGCCTTCGACTGGCGCAGCATCTTCTACGCGATGGCTCCGATCAGCGTGCTCGCGGGCATCTTCGTCGCCGGCTATGTCCCGACGTCGCGCGACCCGCGCGCGCCCCGGCTCGACCGCGCGGGCTTCGTGCTGTCGACCGCGATGATCGCCCTGCTCGTCTACACGATCATCGAGGCC
>DASXRF010000125.1:0-4650 GCA_036506755.1 Solirubrobacteraceae bacterium
CACGCAAGGAGGACCGAGAAACCTGATCTCACGGGACGGCCCTGTGCCGTCGCCTGAGGTACAGGGTAGCAACGAAATAGAGGGGCCGGCGGATGCGGCCGGCCCCTCTGTCCCCCGTTTAGCTGCCGCTTGCCGGCGGCGGCAAGCGACGCCTACACGACCGGGATCGCCGGCGCCTCGGGCGCCTTCTCCGCCGGCTCGTGCTCGAGCCGCGGCAGCCACTCGAGCCAGCGCGGCAGGTACCAGTTCCAGTCGCCGAGCAGCCTCATGGTCGCCGGCAGCAGGACGCCGCGGATGATCGTGGCGTCGATGAGCACCGCGACGGCGAGGCCGATGCCCATCTGCTTGAACTCGAGCAGCGACAGCGTCGCGAAGATCGAGAACACGCCGACCATCACGACGGCCGCGCTCGTCACCACGCCGGCCGTCGACTTGATGCCGCGGGCCACCGCATCGCCGGTCTTCATGCCGCGGTCGACCGCCTCGCGGATCCGGCTGAGGATGAACACGTGGTAGTCCATCGACAGCCCGAACAGGATCACGAAGAGGAACAGCGGCAGCCACGACGTGATCGCGCCATTGGACCGGAAGCCGAGCAGCTTCTCGCCGTGGCCGTCCTGGAAGATCCAGACGAGCACGCCGTACGCCGCGCCGACGCTGAGCAGGTTCAGCACGATCGCCTTGACGGGGATCACCAGCGAGCGGAACGTCACCAGCAGCAGCAGGAACGCCAGCGACAGGACGAAGCCGAAGACGATCGGCGCGTTGGACTTCAGCAGGTCGTTGAAGTCCTTCGAGCCGGCCGTCATGCCGGTCACGTCCGCGCGCACGCCCGACACCCGACCGACCGTCTGCGGGATCAGCTCGTCGCGCAGCCGCGCCAGCGCCGCGTTCGACCGCGCATCGGTCCCGGCGCCGGCCAGCGGGATCGAGAGGACCGCGGTGCGGTGGCTCGAGCTGACCGACGCGGTGACCGGGCGGCCAATCTGCGGGTCGCGCTCGGCGCGCGCGGCCAGGTCGCGGATCGCCGAGCCGACGGCGGGCGCCGTCACGTCGTCGGCCTGGATCGCGACGACCGCGGGCTCCGGGCCGCCCGGGAAGGCCGCCTGGACGCGGTCGTAGGTCTTCATGATGGCCAGGTCGCGCGGCAGCCCCTGCGTCCCGGGCAGCCCGGTGCGCATCCCGAACGCCGGCAGCGCCATCGCCACGAGCACGGCGGTGGCCAGGGCGCCGGTCAGCAGCGGCCGGCGCATGACGCGGTCGACGATCCAGCCCCAGAAGCGCGACTCGGTCGCCCTCTCGCGGTGCAGGCCCGGGATGCGGCCCCTCTCGACGCGGTCGCCGAGCTTGCTCATCAGCGCGGGCAGCACGGTGACCGAGCCGAGCATCGCCACGGCGACGACGATGATCGTGCCCGTCGCGAACGACGCGAAGGTCTTCGAGCCCGTGAAGTACATGCCGGCCATTGCCGCCATGACGGTCATGCCGGAGATGAGCACCGCGCGGCCAGACGTCGCCGAGGCGGTGGCCAGGGCCTGCCCGTTGGAGGCGCCCGCCGCGCGCTCCTCGCGCTCGCGGCGCATGTAGAACAGCGAGTAGTCGACGCCGACGGCCATGCCGATCAGCACGATGACCGACGAGATCGACTCGTCGACGGGGGAGAGCTGGCTGGCCACGCCGACCAGGCCGATCGTGGCGGCGACCGACGTCAGCGCCAGCAGCAGGGGCAGGCCCGCCGCCATCAGCGCGCCGAAGGTCAGGATCAGGATGGCCAGCGTGATCGGCAGCGAGAGGAACTCGGTGCGGCGGAAGTCCTCGCCGAGCTTGTCGTCGAACGCCTTCGAGACGCTCGCCTCGCCGAACTGCTCGATGCGCAGCGACGGATGCGCGCGCTGCGCCCGGGCCACCGCGTCGAGCGCCGGCTGGACCCGGTCGGAGGCGGTCTCGGACTTGCCGCGGATGTCGAACTGCACCACCAGCGAGAGGCCGTCCCTGCTGATCTGCCCGGAGTGCCCGGGGGCGAAGGGCGACTTGACGCGCTTGACCTGCGGCAGCGCGGAGAGGCGCGCGACGACGTCGGAGACCGCCGCGCGGGCCCGCGGGTCGGTCGTCCTCAGGGTGCCGTGGCGCGCCTGGACGAGGACCTGCTCGGACGCCGGCTGGGGGAACTCGTCGGCCAGCACGCGATCGGCCCGCCCGGAGCTGCCCGTGCCGTCGTGGCCGCGCTCGATCGTCTTCGTGCCGAGCGCGCCGCCGATGAAGAGCGCGACGGCGACGAAGCCGATCCAGCCGAAGATCGCCGTCCTGCGGTGGGTCGCGCTCCAGCGGCCCATGCGGGCGGCGAGCGGGATCTTGGAAGGAGTGGTCTCGGACATGGGGAAAGCGTCGGCGAGCGGCGAGCGCGCGCCCAGAGGGGCTTCCTGGCGTCCTGAAGGTGCGGAAAACCGCACATTCGTTGTGAACAAAATCACTATCGCTCTGAAACGGAAATGCCGATCATTGGACCGAGCGCCATGCGGACACCCACCGTCTCCTCGGTCTCGCTCCCCGCCGGCCGGCGGTTGACGGTCCGCGCCTGGGACGGCGGGGGCGAGCCGCTCGTGCTCCTGCACGGGCTGTTCGACTGCTCGGAGGGATGGGCCGACCTCGCCGCCCGCACCGAGCGGCCCTGCGTGGCGATCGACCTCCCCGGCTTCGGCGGCTCGGTCCTGCCGCACAGCCCGCGCATCGAGGCCTACGCCGACGACGTCGTGGCCGCGCTCGAGCGCCTCGACGTCGGCCCGTGCGCGCTCGTCGGCCACTCGCTCGGCGGCGCGGTCGCCGCCGAGGTGGCCGAGCGCGCGCCGAGCGTCGCGTCGCTCGTGCTGCTCGCCCCGGCGGGCTTCGGGCGGATCGGCCTGGCCGAGATGCTCACCCGACCGATCGTCGTCGACCTGGCGACGATCGCCATGCCGCTCGCGCTGGTCAACCCGCTGACGGTGACCGCCGCCTACTCGACCTTCGTCGCCCACCGCCGCCTGCCCGAGCGTGACCTGCTCGCCCGCCTGCGCCGCCGCGCCGCCCGCGCCCCGCTCGGCGTGCGCGCCGCGACGATCGCCATCGCGCACGCGGGCCGCGCCGAGCGCCGCCGCCTGGACTTCCACGGCCGCGTGGCCGCCCTGTGGGGCGCGCACGACGCGCTCGTGCCGACGACCCACGCCGAGGGCGTGCGCACCGCGCTGCCGCAGGCCCACGTCGAGTTCTGGCCGGGCATGGGCCACCATCCGCAGCGCGAGCGCCCGCGCCAGCTCGCCGAGTTCGTCGAGCAGTGGGCGGCCCCCGAGGAGCCCGGCGACGACTACTCGTACAGCGTCAGCGCGGCCAATATCACGTAGGTCCCGATCAGCGCCCAGCCCTCGAAGGCGGCCGCCTCGCCGTCGCCGGTGACCTGCCAGACGGCGATCGCCGTGAGCAGGAGCGCGCCGACGTAGACGGGATCGATCGCGAAGGTCAGCGAGTCCGCGAAGAACAGCGAGGCCAGGACGAGAACCGGGAACAGGAACGCGGCGATCTGCGCGACGGAGTTCTTGACCACCGAGATCGCCAGGTCGGACTGGCCCTTGTCGGCCAGGACGATCCCCGTCGCGTTCTCCACCGCGTTCCCCGCGATGGCCACGATGACCAGCCCCGCGAAGGCCTCGGAGATGCCGAGCTGGTCGATCGTCGGGCGCAGGGCGTGGATGAACCAGTCCGAGACGAACGCCGCGCCCACGCCGGCGACGGCGAGCAGAGCGGCTGCGACGGCGAACGGCACGCGCGGGCCGTGGCTCTCCACCGCATCCTCGGCCGGGCGGTCCGCGCGCACGTAGCCGACGACCCAGATCAGGTAGACGCTCAGCAGCGTCACCGCGGCGATCACCGAGATCGCCTCGACGTGTCGCGAGGCCGGGTCGTCGCTGGCCAGCGAGATCGCCACGACCACGATGACGAACGAGCACGCCAGCAGCAGGGTCGACGCGTCGTTGGGCAGCCGGCGGCTGAACGTCATGCAGAGGTTCTCCGACCGTCGCGCGCCGACGACGATCACCAGCCCGAGGACGAGCAGCGCGTTGGCGAAGATCGAGCCGAGGATCGAGGTCTGCGCCACGACCGTCTCGCCGGCGCCCAGCGCGAAGAGGACGACGAAGAGCTCGGGGAGGTTGCCCAGCGTCGACTGCAGCAGACCGGTGACGCCCGGGCCGAAGCGCTCGCCGACCTGCTCGGTGGCGAACGAGACGACCCAGGCCAGGCCGGCCAGCGCGACCGTGGCGACGGCGAAGGCCAGCAGCGCGGGCGCGTCGGCGTAGCGCGCGACCCCCGCCGCGAGGGTGGCGATCGCGATCAGCACGAGGAGGAGGCGCTCGCGGCGGGTGATGGGCGCCCGCGTACCCGTTAGCGTCCCGCGCGATGCTGCCGGAGTGGCCGCCGGGGACCGTGACGATCCTGGCCACGGCGGGCGGCCCGCCGCACGCCATCCCGGTCTCGGCGGCGATCCGGGCCGCGCCGGCCGTCGCCCTGCTCGGCCTGGCCCGCCGGCGCGAGTCGCTGGCCCGCCTGCGCGCCGACCCGCGCGCGGCGCTCGCCGTCCTGGCGCGCGGGGACGTCGCGATCACCGCCCACGGCCGCGCCGCG
>DASXRF010000126.1:0-3230 GCA_036506755.1 Solirubrobacteraceae bacterium
GCGATGTAGCTCATCACCGTCTCGATCTCCATCCAGTACGCCTTGGTCAGCATCTCGATGACCTGCTGGCGCTGCTCGGTCTTCTCGTCCGCGAGGATGCCCTGCGAGGCGGCTCGTACGGCCATGTCACTCCCTCCGGTCGTGTTCGTCCCAGCTCGGAGTCTTACTCGCCCGCGCCCGCGGCCATGGATGGCCGCCGGGCCCGGATCAGCGAGAAAGACCAAGTGGCCGAGGCCACAGAGTTCTTATCCCCTGAACGAGCGCCGGTAAGCGGTCGGGGTGGTCGCGGTGGCACGGGCGAAGTGCTCGCGCAACGAGGCCGCCGTGCCGAAGCCCGACCGCTCGGCGATCTCCTCGACGGGCAGATCGCTGCGCTCGAGCAGGCGCCGGGCCTCGAGGACCCGCTGGCCCAGCAGCCACTGCAGCGGCGTGGTGCCGGTCTCGGCGCGGAAGCGGCGCGCGAACGTGCGCTCCGAGACGCCCGCATGGGCCGACAGCGCACGGACGTCGAGCGGCCGGTGCAGGCGCTCGAGCGCCCAGGCGCGCGTCGCGGCCAGGCCATCGCGCGGCTCGGCGGCGACCGGCCGCTCGACGAACTGCGCCTGGCCGCCGTCGCGATGCGGCGCGACGACGATGCGCCGCGCCACGCGGGCGGCGACGTCCGCACCGTGGTCGCGGCGGACGATGTGCAGGCACAGGTCGATGCCCGCGGCGACGCCGGCGGAGGTCAGGACGTCGCCCTCGTCGACGTACAGGACGTTGGGGTCGACGTCGATCGCCGGAAAGCGCTCGGCGAGCAGCGCGGCGGCGCGCCAGTGCGTCGTGGCCCGGCGGCCGTCGAGCAGGCCGGCGTGGGCCAGCGCGAAGGCGCCCGTGCAGATCGACACGACGCGCGCGCCGCGGGCGTGGGCGGCGCGCAGCGCGTCGAGCGCAGCGGACGGAGGCGGGGCGTCGACGCCGTCGTAGCCGGGGACGACCACGGTGTCGGCGTCCGCCAGCGCCTCGATGCCGTGGTCGGCGACGACGGCGAAGCCCGTCGCGGTCGCGAGCGGTCCGGCGGCGACGCCCGCGAGCGCGAAGCGGTAGCGGCCGGCTCCGTTCTGGCCGAAGACCTGGGCCGGCGTCGCTAGGTCGAAGGCGACCACGCGATCGAGGGCGAGGGCGACAACTTCGTGCAATCTTGGCGGAAATCTAGCGGACATGGCATTCCTGCCACTGGCGGGCGGACGCCCGCCCGGCGACGATCCCGGTATGCACGTCCAGATCCTCATCTACGACGGCTTCGACGAGCTCGATGCGGTGGCGCCCTTCGAGGTCCTCGCCGGCGCGGGCTTCCAGACGGAGCTGGTCACCGTGGCGCCGGCCGAGCGGATCACCGCCTCGCACGGCGCCGTCCTCGTCCCGCACGCGACGCTCGCGGACCGGCCCGACCTGCTCGTCGTCCCGGGCGGGGGATGGCGGACGCGCAACCCCGTCGGCACGTACGGCGAGTACGAGCGCGGCGTCATTCCCGCGGCGATCGCGCAGCGCCACGCGGCCGGCGGCACGGTCGCCTCGGTCTGCACCGGCGCGATGCTGCTGGCCAAGGGCGGCATCCTCGACGGCCGCCCGGCCACCACGCACCACGCCGCGCTGGACGACCTGCGCGCGCACGGCGCCGAGGTCCATCCCGAGGCCCGCGTCGTCGACGACGGCGACATCCTGACCTGCGGCGGCGTCACGTCGGGCCTCGACCTCGCCCTCCATCTCGTCGAGCGCCACCGCGGCGCGGACGCCGCCCGCGCCGCGGCACGTCTGCTGGAGCACGAGCGACGCGGCGAGGTGTTAGCGCCGCGCGCGGTGCGGTAGAGCACAGCGGAAAGCGATTCGAGAGGAGGCAGTGCCATGGCCAACGACCTCCAGGGCAAGCGCATCGCGATCCTCACCGCCAACGAGGGCGTCGAGCAGGTCGAGTACACCGAGCCGCGCAAGGCGCTCGAGGCCGCGGGCGCGACCGTCGAGCTGATCGCGCCCGAGAGGGGCGAGGTCCAGATGTTCGACCACCTCGAGAAGGCCGACGTCTTCCAGGCCGACAAGGCCGTCTCGGATGTGCGCGCCGACGACTACGACGGGCTGATGCTGCCGGGCGGCGTCGCCAACCCGGACCACCTGCGGATGGACGCCGACGCCGTGCGCTTCGTCCAGGCGTTCGTCAGCGCCGGCAAGCCGATCGCGGCGATCTGCCACGCACCGTGGATGCTCGTCGAGGCCGACGCCGTTCGCGGACGGACCCTGACGTCGTATCCGTCGGAGAAGACCGACATCCGCAACGCGGGCGGCACGTGGGTCGACGAGGAGGTCTGCGTCGACCAGGGCATGGTCACGAGCCGCAGGCCCGACGACCTGCCCGCCTTCAACGCCAAGATGATCGAGGAGTTCGCCGAGGGCAAGCACGAGGTCCGCGAGAAGGCGGGCGCGGGCGCCTCGGCCTCGTAGCGCCGCAACTCGGGCTGCATCGGCAGGAACGCCGGTTCGGATCGGGCAAACTACGTAGCCATGCCCCGCTCGATCTGGACCGGCGCCATCTCCTTCGGGCTCGTCACGGTGCCCGTCAAGCTCTACAGCGCCGTCCAGCGCAAGACGGTGCGCTTCCACCAGCTCGACTCCGAGGGCGGGGTGCGGATCAACCAGAGGCGCGTCAACCCGATCACCGGCGAGGAGGTGCCCTACGAGCGCCTGGTCAAGGGCTTCGAGATCGCGCCGGACAAGTACGTCCTCATCGAGCCGGGCGAGCTCGAGGCGCTCGAGCCCGAGAAGACGCGCACCATCGACATCGAGGACTTCGTCGACCTCAGCGACATCGACCCGGTCCTCTACGACCACCCGTACTACCTCGCGCCCGGCCCCGGCGGCGCCAAGCCCTACCGGCTGCTGCTCGAGGCGATGGCGGAGACCGGCAAGGTCGGGATCGCCACCGTCGTCATCCGCTCCAAGCAGCACCTCGTCGCGCTGCGCCCGATGGGCGACGTCCTCGGGATGGCGACGATGCTCTTCCCCGACGAGGTCGTCGACCCCGACCGCATCGACGACCTGCCCGACGCCGACGACGTCAAGACGACCGCCAAGGAGCTGGCCATCGCCAAGCAGCTCGTGGACACGCTGGCCGGCCCGTTCGAACCCGAGAAGTACCGCGACACCTACCGCGAGGAGGTCCTCGCGCTGATCGAGCGCAAGGCGGCGGGCGAGGAGGT
>DASXRF010000127.1:0-22420 GCA_036506755.1 Solirubrobacteraceae bacterium
GGGCGGGCCGGCGAGGGCATCTCGGTCCTCCTGTGCGTGGTGTGTGACTGATTACTCATGCAAGCACAAAAAAAAAGAGGGCTCAACCTGGCGGGGCCAGCAGCGCGCGCGCCCACGGCTCGTCGATCGACGGCGCGTCCATCGCGACCAGCACGTTGAGCAGCATGCCGCGGGCGAACCACTCCTGGACCTCCTCGTCGGAGGCCAGCGACGCCTGGGCGACGAACTCGTAGAGCCTCGCGAACCCGCGGCGGACGGCGTCGCGCACGGCCGGATCGTTGACCGCGGCGGCGTGCGCCTGCAGCTGGCCGAGCAGCGCGTCGCGGTCGGCGAGCAGGCCGGCGTAGGCCTCACCCAGCGCCGGCAGCACCTCGCGCCCTGACGCCTTGGCGTCCGCCGCGGCGGCCTTGAACGCGCCGAGCGTCCGCTCGAAGCAGCGCGCGACCGCCGCGACGTAGAGCTCGGTCTTGGTCGGGAACAGGCGGAAGAGGTACGCCTGCGAGATCCCGGCGGCCTTCGCCACCTCGGCGGTCGGCGTCCCGTGGAAGCCGCGCTCGGCGAACACGTGAACGGCGCTCTCGACGAGCGTCTCGCGACGCGCCTCGGCGGTCGACAGGGTGCGGGAAGACGGGTTCACGGAGAGTGAGTATGCACTCACTCACACCATAGGTCAAGCCCCGGGCCGGGGGAACTGGCTGCGCATCATTCGGTCCCACATGCCGTCGGTCATCAGCTTGCGCTGGGTGATCATCAGGTGGGCGGACGGCGTAACGCGCATCCGGATGCGGGGCTTGTCGAGCGCCTTCTCGATCGCCTTGGCCACGGTCTCCGGCCCGCCGCCGAGCTTGGCGATCGGCCCCTTGTAGACGTCGGCGGTCGCCTTCGCCACGGCGGCGTTGAACTCGGCGTACGGGCCGTCCGCCGGGCCCGTCGAGGCGGCCGCCGTCTCGCCGAACTCGGTCACGATGAGGCCTGGCTCGATCGTGATGACGTCGACGCCGAAGCCCTTGACCTCGAACCGCATCGCGTCGGAGATGGCGTTCACCGACGTCTTCGTCGCGTGGTAGAAGCCGCCGCCGGGGAACGTGAGGTTCGCCCCCATCGAGCTGATGTTCACGATGCGCCCCCAGTGCTGATCGCGCATCCCGGGCAGCACGAGCTGGCACATCCGCACGAGGCCGAAGACGTTGGTCTCGAACTGCCGGCGCACCGCGTCCATCGGGACGGACTCGACGGCGCCGCTCTGCGAGTAGCCGGCGTTGTTGACGAGCACGCCGACGGCACCCTCGGCGTCCTCGACGGCGCGCACCGCCGCCGACATCGATGCCTCGTCGGTGACGTCGAGCGCGAGCGTGCGGCAGCCGGCGGCCCCGAGGTCGGCGATCGACTCCGGGCGACGGGCGGTGGCGTAGACGGTCCAGCCGCTGCCGGCGAGCCGCTGGGCGGTGGCGCGGCCGATGCCGCTGGAGCAGCCGGTGATGAGCACGGCCTTGGAGACGTCGGGCATGCTCGGATCCTCTTCCTGCGCGCGGGTCGTGGCAAGCGATACGCTCGCGGCGCGTGGCCCAGCAGCACCTCGACCGCCTGAGCGCCGTGGACGCCGCCTTCCTGCACCAGGAGGGCGCCACCACGCACATGCACATCGGCGGCCTGATCGTCATCGAGGGGCCGACGCCGCCGTTCGTCGAGCTGCGCGAGCACGTGCGCTCGCGCCTGCCGCTCGTCCCGCGCTACCGCCAGAAGCTCGCCGCGCCGCCGTTCGGGCTCGGGCGCCAGCTCTGGGTCGACGACCCGGCGTTCAACCTCGACTACCACCTGCGCCACACCGCGTTGCCGCGGCCCGGCGGCGACGATGCGTTGCGCCGGCTCGTCGGCCGGCTGTTCGCCCAGCGCCTGGACCGCACCAAGCCGCTGTGGGAGCTCTGGTACGTCGAGGGGCTGAGCGGTGGGCGCACCGCGCTGATCTCGAAGACCCACCACGCGCTCGTCGACGGCGTCTCCGGCGTAGACCTCGCCACCGTGCTCTTCGACGTCGAGCCCGAGCCCCGGCCGCTCGAGACGATCGACGCCTGGCAGCCGCGTCCGGAGCCCACCGGCGCCGAGCTCGCCGCGGCCTCGGTGCGCAGCGCGATCTCCTCGCCACTGCGCGCGCTCGGGCGCGCGCCGCGTGAGCTCGGCGACGCGCGAGCGGCGATCGAGGGCCTCGGCGAGGTCGTCTGGGCGGGCCTGAACCCTCCGCCCGACACACCGCTGAACGTGCGGATCGGATCGCACCGGCGCTTCGAGGTGGCGGCGGCGCGGCTGTCGGAGTTCAAGGAGGTCAAGAACGCCTTCGGCGGCACGGTCAACGACGTCGTCCTCGCCGTGGTCGCCGGGGCGCTGCAGCGCTGGTTCCACGCGCGCGGGCTGCGCACCGAGGGCCTCGAGCTGCGCGCCGCCGTGCCGGTGTCGCTGCGCACGAGCGACGAGCGCGGCGCGCTGGGCAACCGCCTGACGCAGATCGTCGCGCCGCTCCCCGTCGGCATGCGCGATCCCGTGCTGCGGCTCAAGCGCGTCAGTGAGGCGATGGACGGCATCAAGGAGAGCAAGCAGGCGCTGGGCGCGGAGGTCATCGCCGGCGCGCAGGAGTTCGCGCCTCCCACGCTGCTCGCCCAGGCCTCGCGGCTGAACTTCTCGACGCGCTTCTACAACCTGCTCGTCACCAACGTGCCCGGCCCGCAGATCCCGCTGTACGTACTCGGGCGCCGCGTGGAGGCGGTCTTCCCGGTCCCGTTCCTCGCCGGCGACCGCGCGCTCGCCATCGCGGTCATGTCCTACGACGGCGGCATGGGCTTCGGGCTGCTGGGCGACCTGGACGCGATGCCCGACCTCGTCGTGATCGCCAAGGGCATCGACGACGCGCTGGCCGAGCTCGTCGCACTGGCCCGCGGGGAGGCGCCCCCGAAGCCCAAGCCGGCGCGGCGACGCGCGCCGCGCAAGGCGACCGCCGAGCCGCAGGGTGAGCCCGCACCGCTGCGCTACCCGGCCAGGCCGCACGCGGGCGGGCCGGCCGCGGCGCTGCGCGAGCACGCGCGCCACGGGCGCGACAACGGCGCGCCGAAGAGCCGAACCTGACCCCGGCAGAAGCGTGTCTCGGGTCCGCACGGTGCGGTGCCGGGGACCGACCCCGGCAGCAGCGTTTCCCGAGGCCCGCGCCGCGTGGCGCCGGGGACCCCCGCACTGGCGTTGTCGCCCATCCATCGGCGCAGTCGCTACAGCTCCACGCTCTCCTCGTCGACGTCGTCGACCGGCGCGTCGCAGGTCGGGCAGTACAGCCGGGCCTCGAGCGGCGTGCCGCACGCGGCGTGGCGCGGCATCTCGGCGTCGCGGTGGCGCGCGCCCCAGTCGGCCAGCAGCCGCAGCGCGCCGGCGAGCTCGCGCGCCGTGGCGCTCAGCTCGTAGACGAAGCGCGGCGGGCGCTGCTGGTAGGGCGTGACCACGACGAGCGCCTGCTCCTCGAGCTGGCGCAGGCGCGCGGTGAGGATGTTCGGCGCGATGCCCGGGAGCGCGGCCTGCAGGTCGCCGAAGCGGCGCGGGCCGTCGAGCAGGGCCTCGACGACGAGCAGCGTCCAGCGGTCGCCGACCGCCGCGAGGGCGGCGGCGAGCGGCGTCTCGGCCGGCGCGCGTGCCACGTCTCGGAGGTTATTCCGGCCGCCTGGTAGAGTCACTTGCAGTTCGCAAGTCACATGTCTGATCGAGGAACCACATGACCGTCCTCTCCGAGCTGCAGAGCACCATCGCCGGCGTCGCCGAGCGCGTCGGGCCCTCGGTCGTCGGCCTGGGCCGCGGCTGGGCCGCCGGCTCGGGCGTCGTCGTCGGCGAGGGCCGCGTCGTCACGGTCGCCCACGCCGTCCGCCGCGGCGAGCCCACCGTGACCTTCGCCGACGGTCGCCGCGCCGAGGCGACGATCGCCGGCGTCGACCACGACGCGGGACTCGCCGTCCTGTCGGTCGACACCGGCGACGCCCCGGCCGCCGACGTCGCCGGCGAGACGCCCGGCCTGGGCGCCGCGGTGCTCGCCCTCGCCGATCCGGGCGGGCGCGGCCTGCGCGCGTCGCTCGGCTTCGTGACGAGCGCCGAGCGCACCGTGCGCGGCGCGCGCGGACGACGCCTCGCGGGCGCGATCGAGCACTCGGCGCCGCTGCCGCGCGGCTCGTCGGGCGGCCCGCTCGTCGACGCGGACGGGCGCGTCGTCGGCCTGAACGCCATTCGCCTCGACGGCGGGCTGATCCTCGCCGTGCCGCTGGCCGCCGAGCTCGTCGACCGCCTCGCGCGCGGCGAGCGCGTCGAGCCGCGGCGACTGGGCATCGCGCTCGCCCCGCCGTATGTCGCCCGCCGCATGCGCCGCGCGGTCGGCCTGCCCGAGCGCGAGGGCCTGCTCGTGCGCGGCGTGCGCGACGGCTCCCCCGCCGACCGCGCCGGCGTGCGCCGCGGCGACCTGATCGTCGCGGTGAACGGCAGCGAGACCGACCGCCTGGACGCGCTGCACGCCGCCGTCGACTCGGGCGCCCCGACCCTCGAGCTCGGCCTCGTGCGCGGCGCCGAGGAGCTCACCGTCACGGTGGCCTTCGACCCGGACGTGCAGACGGTCTGACCCCGGCAGCAGCGCCGCAGCCGCCCCGCACCGCTCGCTGCCGGGGACCCCAGCCCTGGCGCGCTGGACCGATAGCCTGCGCCGCCGATGCAGGCCGTCGCGTTCCAGGCGCCCTACGAGGTCGCCGTCGTCGACAAGCCCGAGCCGCAGCTGCAGGCGGCCGACGACGCGATCGTCCGGGTCCGGGCGACCGGCGTGTGCGGCAGCGACCTGCACATCTTCCACGGCCGCATCCAGATCGAGCCCGGCTTCACGATCGGCCACGAGTACGTCGGCGAGGTGGTCGCGGCCGGCGACGCGGTCACCGGCGTGGCGGTCGGCGACCGGGTCCTCGGCTGCTTCCAGGTCGCTTGCGGGACGTGCTGGTTCTGCCGCCGCGGCCACTACCACAAGTGCGACGGCTCGCGGACGTTCGGACACGGCGCGACGCTCGGCTCGCTGCAGGGCACCCAGGCCGAGATGGCGCTCGTCCCCCACGCCAACCTGACGCTGCGCAAGGTGCCCGACGGTCTGGGCGATGACGTCGCGCTGTTCGCCGGCGACGTCATGGGCACCGCGTACCACGCCACCCAGGCCGTCCGGCCCGGCGACGGCGTCGCGGTCCTCGGGCTCGGCCCCGTCGGGCTCTCCGCCGTGCAGACCGCGCTCATCGCCGGCGCCGCGCAGGTGATCGCCATCGACTCCGTCGAGGCTCGCCTCGATGTCGCGCGAACGCTCGGCGCGACCGCCGTCCACCTGACCGAGCAGTCCCCGCGCGACGAGGTGCGGCGACTGACCGGCGGGCGGGGGGTCGACGTCGCCGTCGAGGCGGTCGGCGACCCGCGCGCCCTGGAGTCGGCCATCCGCCTCACGTCGAAGGCCGGCGTCGTGTCGGTCGTCGGCGTCTACGCCGAGCGCTGCGAGGTCCACATGGGCCTGGTCTGGATCAAGTCGCTGGAGATGCACACCGGCCAGGCCAACGTGATCGGCCACGTCGACGCGGTCCTCGCGCTGCTCGCGTCGGGGCGCCTGGACCCCAGCCCGCTGGTCACCCACCACATGGCGCTCGCCGACGCGCCCGACGCCTACGCGCTCTACGACCGCCGCGAGGCGCTCAAGATCGTCCTCACCCCGTAGGAGAAGCACCAAATGGCCGCCACCGAGATCGCCGATCCCGTCCGCGAGTTCCTCGCCGCCGACGTCCAGCCGCTGCTGATCGACGGCGCGCGCGTCGAGGCGGCCGGCGGTCGCACGTTCGACACGCCCGACCCCTCGACCGGCGAGCGCCTGGCCACGGTCAGCCACGCCGGGAGCGCAGACGTCGACCGCGCGGTCGCCGCGGCGCGGCGCGCGTTCGACGACGGGGCCGAGTGGCGCAGGATGAGCGCCGCCGACCGGGGCCGGCGGCTCGCCGCGCTGGCCGGCCTGCTCGACGCGCACGGCGACGAGCTCGCCCAGCTCGAGTCGCTGGACAACGGCAAGCCGGTGAAGTTCGCGCGGGCCGTCGACGTCGCCCAGGCCGTCGGGCACCTGGAGTACTTCGCCGGCTGGCCGACGAAGATCGAGGGCGGCGTCATCCCGGTCTCCGGCCGCGACGTGCTCTGCTACACGCAGCCCGAGCCGGTCGGCGTCTGCGGCCAGATCATCCCCTGGAACTTCCCGCTGCTCATGGCGGTCTGGAAGGTCGCGCCGGCGCTCGCCGCGGGCTGCACCACCGTCCTCAAGCCGGCCGAGCAGACGCCGCTGACCGCGCTGCGGCTCGGCGAGCTCGCGCTCGAGGCGGGCATCCCGGCCGGCGTGCTCAACGTCGTCACCGGCGACGGCGAGACCGGGGCCGCCCTCGTCGAGCACCCCGGCGTCGACAAGATCGCCTTCACCGGCTCCACGGCGGTCGGCCGCGAGATCGGCGCCCGGGCGGGGCGCGCGCTCAAGCGCGTGACGCTCGAGCTCGGCGGCAAGTCACCCAACATCGTGCTGCCCGACGCCGACGTCAAGCGCGCGGTCAAGGGCGCCTTCACCGGCATCTACTTCAACAGCGGCCAGGCCTGCAACGCGGCGTCGCGGCTGCTCGTGCCGCGCGAGCTGTTCGACGACGTCGTCGGCGCCCTGGCCGACCAGGCCCGCCAGACCGTGCCCGGTCCGGGCCTGGACCCCAAGACGTTCGTCGGCCCGCTGGTGAGCGCCGAGCAGCACGAGCGCGTCAGCGGCTACATCGAGACCGGCCGTGAGGAGGGGGCCGAGCTCGTGGCCGGTGGTGCGACGGATCTCGGCCGCGGCGGCTACTACGTCGAGCCCACGCTGTTCACGACCACCGACGACGACGCGCGCATCGTGCGCGAGGAGATCTTCGGCCCGGTCCTCGTGGCCCAGCCCTACGAGTCGCTCGAGGAGGTCGCCCGCCGCGCCAACGCGGGCGAGTACGGCCTGGCCGCCGGCGTGTGGACGCGGGACGTCTCGAGCGCCCACCGCCTCGCCCGGGCGCTGCGGGCGGGGTCGGTGTACGTCAACGCGTGGGGCCTCGTCGACCCGGCGGCGCCCTTCGGCGGCTTCAAGGCGTCGGGCCTCGGGCGCGAGCACGGCCGCGCCGGGCTGGAGGCCTACCTCGAGCCCAAGTCGGTCTTCATCCAGCTCTGACTAGCCGGGCGTGCTGGTCAGCGTGCAGCCGATGTGCGCGGCGGCGGTCGACGTCGAGCCGTCGGCGAAGGTGAACGTGCCCTGGAACGGCAGGCCGGCCTTCGGGCAGCTCGTCGGCGCGTCGATGTAGGAGATCCCGCCCCGCCGCGCCTGCACGAGCGTCTCGAAGGCCACCGGGGCCGCGTCGGGCACGCCGGGGATCGTCGGGATCCGCGGGACGTCGACGTCGAGGATGTAGCCGAAGCGCCCGGTCGCCGGGCGCAGCGTCCCGCTGAACACGAACTGGACGCTGATGGGGGTCGTGGAGCGGGCGAGGAACAGCAGCGTGCGCCCGCGGCCCTTGCGCGGCCCGTTGAAGACGTCGATCGTGCCCACCACGGGGTCGGGGAAGATCGGGATCGCCGAGACCTTCGCCGTCCCCTTGCCGATGCGCGAGGCGGCCGGACAGCCGTCGGGCGACTTGCGCGCCTCCAGGCGCTTCTGGCTGCACGCGGGGAACGCGCCGAAGTTCGTCTTCGCGCCGCGCGGGAACTTGATCTGCAGATGGCGCAGCGGGGAGGGCTGCGAGCCGTCCGGGTTGGCGATCGTGACCGCGACGCCGACGCCGATCTGCCACGGCTTGCCCTTCGGCTGGCTGAGGAGCGTCGCGCTGACCGTCAGCGTCGTGGTCGGAGCGGCGCTCGCCGGGGCCGCGAGAAGTGCGAAGGCGACGGCGAGGGAGAGCGTCACGCGTCCATGCACGACGCGATCGAGCCTATGCCCCCAAAGCAGGTGAATGCAAGTGACGTGCGTAACGAGCGACCGCCTCGGTGCGGTTCGCCGCACCGAGCTTGCGCAGGATCTGCCGCACGTGGGTCTTGACCGTCGTCTCCGAGACGGACAGGCGCCGGGCGATCGCCGCGTTGCCCGCCCCCTCGGCCATCAGGCGCAGCACCTCGACCTCGCGCGGCGTGAGCGCTGCGGCGGCCGGCGGTTGCTGGTCGCCGGGCCGCGCGATCGCGGCCAGCGTGGCCAGGTGCAGCAGCGGCGCGGCCGCCGTCGCGAAGGTCCACAGCAGCTCGCGATCGAGCTCGTCGAGGGCCGGCCCGTCGCGGCGGTCGCCGTAGAGCAGCGCGATCGTGCGGTCCGGGTGCACGAGGGGAGCGATCGCCAGGCCGCTCGGGCCACCGAGCGTGACGAGCGGACGCTGGGCGCCGTGGTCGGGCACCAGCAGCGGCTCCCCGCGGCCGGCGACCGCCGCCTCCAGCGGGCAGTCGGCCAGCCGCGCGTGCGCCAGGCGCACGCGCTCGGCCGCGCGGGCGGGGCGATCGTCGTCGCACGCCGCCGCGGGCACGAGCTCGTCGTCGCGCACGAGCAGCAGCACCGCGCGATCCAGCGTGCAGGCGCGCGCCGCCTCGATCGGCAGCCGCGCCATCAGGTCGGCGAGCAGGAGCGGGACCAGCCGCGCGCGCGCCGCCTGGATCTCGTACAGGCGCCGGGCGGTGTCGTGGCGGCGGGCAGGAGTCGTCATGACCACGGGTCGGCGCCCTGCCACGCCGTGGCGCACGAGTCTAGAGCCGCGGGTCGAACTTCCGACCCGACGTCAGCTCTGCGGCGGCGCCCACTGCGCCTCGGCGAGGTCGCCCTCGGGCAGCCCCGCCGGCGTCGGCACCTCGGGCGTGTCGCGCAGGTACCACTCGGCGTCGAGCGCCGCCTGGCAGCCCGAGCCCGCGGCGGTGACGGCCTGGCGGTAGGTGTGGTCGACGACGTCGCCGGCCGCGAAGACTCCCGGCCGGTTGGTGCGCGTCGAGCGGCCCTGGACGATGACGTAGCCCTCGTCGTCGGTGTCGACCTGGCCGCGCACGATCTCCGACTGCGGCTCGTGGCCGATCGCGATGAAGGCCCCGTCCATCGGGAGCTCCTCGGTCTCGCCGGTCTCGACGTGGCGCAGCGTCGCGTGACCCAGCGCGCCGCCCTCGGACGGGTGGAACTCCTCGACGACATAGGGCGTCTTGAACTCGAGGTTGTCCACGGCTCTCGCGCGCTCGATCATGATCTTCGACGCGCGGAACTCGTCGCGCCGGTGGACGAGGATGACCTTCTCGGCGAACTTGGCCAGGAAGATCGCCTCCTCCATCGCCGAGTCGCCGCCGCCGACGACGATCGTCTGCTTGTCCTTGAAGAACGCGGCGTCGCAGGTGGCGCAGTAGCTCACCCCGCGGCCCGACAGCTCGGTCTCGCCGCGCACCTCGAGCTTCTTGTGCTCGGCGCCCATGGCGAGGATCACCGTGCGCGACTCGTAGACGTCGTCGCCGACCCACACCTTGTGCACGCCGCCGGGCTCCGAGGCGAACTCGACCTTCGTCGCCTGGTCGGTGACGTACTGCGTGCCGAAGCGCTCGGCCTGGTCGCGCATCGTCTGCATGAGCTCGGGGCCCATGATCCCGTCGCGGAAGCCCGGGTAGTTCTCGACCTCGGTCGTCTGCTGCAGCAGCCCGCCCCAGAAGAACCCCTCGATGACCAGCGGGTTGAGGTTCGCGCGCGAGGTGTACAGCGCGGCGGTGTAGCCGGCGGGGCCCGACCCGATGATGATGACGTTCTCCATACGCTTTACAAAGTATAGTGCCTCGGCCCGGACGTTACGCGCGCGCTTCCGCCTGGGCCGTCGCCCGCGCGCTGCGCCACCCCGCGACCCGGCGACGCAGCTGGAAGTAGGCCACCGCGCCCGGCGCCGTCGGCAGCCAGAAGGCGAAGCCGCGGTAGACGAGCACGGCGATGACCGCCAGGCCGGCGTTGACGTCGAAGGCGATGAAGGTGCCGATCATGCCGCCGTCGACGCCGCCGATCCCGCCCGGCAGCGGGAGTGTGTTGGCCAGCATGCCGACGTAGTAGGCCATCACGACGACGGCCCATGGGGGCGCCTCGCCGAAGGCGTGGAAGCACGCCCACAACGTGGCGACGTCGAAGCCCCACCACAGGACGGCGCCGAGCACGCCGGCCTCGCGGTCGCGGATGAGCCGCACCGCGGTCCGCAGCCCGCTGGCCGCCGAGGCCGGAGCGGTCACCGCCTTGCTGATCAGCCGGGCTACGCGCCCGCCGCGGTGCGCCCAGCGCTCGAGGCGGCGCTCGACGTCGTGGGGCAGCAGGGAGACGAGCGCGGCGATGAAGATCGCGACGCCGCCGAAGATCGCCGGCACCACGGTGAAGCCGAACGGCGCCGGCCCCGGGAACAGCCCGATCCGCAGGCCGAGGCCGACGACGACGAGCGCGAGCATGTACACGGCGTAGAGCAGCCCGAGGAAGGCGACCATCCGGCAGGCGACGACGCGCGCCTCCATGCCCGAGCGCCGCAGTGCCCACGCGGTGAGTGCGATGCCGCCCGCGCCGGCTGCCGCGAACAGGCGCGTCGCGGCGACGCCGGCCATGCTGATCTCGTAGCTGGCCTTCCAGTCGATCCGGCTGTCGTCGCGCACGAAGACGGTCCGGAACAGCCAGACGTAGCCGAAGAACGACACGGCCTCGAACGCGAGCGCGACCGCCAGCCACCACGGATCGCCCTCGTTGAGGCGGTGCCACGTCTCCTTGAGGCCGGCCAGCCGCGGCAGGACGAAGTACAGAAAGGCCAGGGCGGACGCGACGAAGAGGCCGAAGAGCAGCGTGCGGCGGCCCGTCATCCCCAGCCGGGGCATCTCCTCGTCGTCTTGGCCCACGGTTCCCGGCGCGCGCCGGTCGTCGGTCGCGGCGGGAATGGACGTCATGCGTGCGCGCCCGCCTCCACCGTGGCCACCGCGCGCGAGGCGCGCGCGAGGAGCGGTCCGGCGCGCCGCTCGAGCCGCCGCACGGCGAGCGTGAGCGCCCCGCCGGCAAGCAGGTCGACGACGTAGTGCTCGCCCAGGTGCACGAGCGCGAAGCCCAGCGTGATCGCGTAGGCGAAGCCGAGCGCGCCCTCCAGCGGCCCGAGGTCGGCGAGCAGCAGGGCGGCCATCAGCGAGGTGGCGAAGTGCAGTGACGGCATGG
Source organism: Solirubrobacteraceae bacterium (assembly GCA_036506755.1). Lineage (GTDB taxonomy): Bacteria > Actinomycetota > Thermoleophilia > Solirubrobacterales > Solirubrobacteraceae > DASXRF01. Next base: position 11,243 of record DASXRF010000127.1, read on the forward strand.
CGGCGAGCGGATTTCCTCCGAGGAAACTGTAAAGAGGCTCCCAGCGCTCCCGCCAGAAGGCCTCGCCGTGCTCGACCATCAGCCGCCGCAGCGCCGGGTCCGCCGTGATCGCGCCGTTGCGCGCGGCGTACCACGGCGGCGCAGTCGGGAGGACCCAGTAGACGATGACGCCGAGGTCGTAGACCGCGTACATGAGCGCCGCGCCGCGCGGGAAGCGGTCGCGGTGGAAGACCAGCAGGTACGCGACGGTCCCGTGCGGCACCAGGAACCAGAGCCAGTGCGCCCAGACGAGCACGGCGTCCAGGCGCGTCGTCACGCCGGGCCGCGACAGCGCCCGCTGCAGGCGCACGCCGGGCAGCTCGCCCAGGCCGAGGACGCGGTCGATCAGCACCGGGTAGCGCACGCGCACGCGCCGCTCGAGGACGGCCGGGTCGTCGTGGGGCATCTCGTACAGGGCGAGGTAGGCCCACATGTGCAGCGCGACGGTGACGACGTCGCGCGTGCGCGAGCGCCGGACGGCGACGCACAGCGCGACGGGCGCGGCGTAGGCGGCCACGGCGACGGCGGGCGGGCGCAGGCGCAGGCGCCGGCGCAGTGCGGGGGCGGCCACCCCTGCGGCGACGACGCCCCACGCCGCGGCCTTCAGGGCGCGGCTTCGGGACACGGCGGGCCGAGGATAGGGCCGCGGGCACGTCATCACGCGCGGGCTGGTCGGCGCTTGGGCGGCCGCGACGCGTCTCCCGGGGTCCGACGGCTAGGCGACGCGGGCCGCCGCGGCCTCCTCGACGAGGGCGGCGATGAGGCGGCTGCGCTCGTCGGCCTCGGGGTGCCACTGGACGCCCAGCGCGAAGCGGCGATCTGGGCGCTCGATGGCCTCCGGCAGGTCGTCGAGCATCGACCGCCCGGTGACCACGAGGCCCTCGCCGAGGCGGTCGACGCCCTGGTGGTGGTGCGACTTCGTGACGTGGACCTCCTCGCCCGCCGCGCGCGCGGCCAGCGACCCCGCCTCCAGCTCGACGTCGTGGTCGGAGTCGACGAACGAGCCGATGACGCGCCGGTGCTCGCCGTGGCCGACGACCTCGGGCAGGTGCTGGTGCAGCGTCCCGCCGAGCGCGACGTTGATCAGCTGCATGCCGCGGCAGATGCCGAGCAGCGGGAGGTCGCGCTCCAGCGCGCGCCGGGCGAGCGCGATCTCGATCGTGTCGCGCTCGGGCACCGTCCGCTTGGTCTGCGGGTGGCGCTCGGCGCCGTAGAACTTCGGATCGACGTCGACGCCGCCCGCCAGCAGGAGCCCGTCGATGAGGTCGAGCGCCTCGTCCGGGTCGGTGACCCAGGACGGGTCGGCGGGCAGGATCAGCGCGGCGCCCCCCGCGCGATGGACCGCGTCGACGTAGCTGCGGTTCAGCACGTGCGCCGGCTCCTCCCACGCGCCCCACCGGGCGATCTCGATCGGCGACGGGATGCCGATCAGCGGGCGGGACATGGCATCCACACTATCCCGCAGGCGTACGATCGCCTACGAGATGGCCGCGCTCGCCGCCCTGCTCGCCGTCCTGCTCGCGGCGGCGGTGCTGCTCGCGCTGCGGGGGCGCGCGCGCGGGCGCGAGGCGCGGACGCAGGCGGCCGAGGCGGCCGAGCGGGCCCGCGAGGCGACCCTCGTCGCCGCCGTGGCGCGGCGCCTCCTGCACCACGGCGCCCTAGCCCCCCAGCTCGGCTGGATCGCCGCCCGCGTCGCCGAGGCGCTCGGCGCCGAGAGCGCGCGCATCGTGTTCGCGTCGGTGCCGTCGGCGAGACGCGGCGAGCGCGTGGTCCGGCTGCCGCTGGAGAGCCAGACCGCGTGGCTGTACGCGACAGGCGGCGCCGACCCCGCGCGGGTGGCCGAGCCGCTGGCGAGCATCATGGACGTCGCGCTCGAGCGCCAGCGGCTCGACGCGCTCGAGGTGCGGGCCCAGGCCGCGCTGCGGGGCAACCTCGCCAAGACCGCAGTGCTGCACGTCGTCGCCCACGACCTGCGCCCGCTCGTCCATGCGGTCGCCGACGCGGCGGCAGCGCTGCCCGAGCGCGACGAGCAGGGGCTCGCGCTGCGCTCGGCCGTCGTGCGCGCCGCGCGGCTCGTCGACGACCTCGTCGACCTCTCGCGCCTCGAGGCCGGCACGCTGCGCACGTCGCCGGACCGCATCGACCTGCACGAGGTCGTGGCGAGGGCCGCTGATCACGCGCTCGCCGCGCGCGGCGAGCACCCGATCGACGTCGAGCTGCCGGCCGACCTGCCCGACGTCACCGCCGACCGCGGCCAGCTCGAGCGGGTGTTCGGCAACCTGCTCGAGAACGCCGTGAGGTTCTCGCCGCCGGACGCGCCGGTGCGCGTCACCGGCGGAGCGGCGGGCGGCCGGGCGACGGTCCGCGTGATCGACCGCGGCCCGGGCATCCCGGCCGGGCAGCGCGCCCGCGTCTTCGAGCCGTTCTTCCAGGGCCGCCCCTCCGACGAGGGCGGCGGGCTCGGCCTCGCGCTCTCGCTCGGGTTCGTGGAGGCCAACGGCGGGCGGCTCGTGCTCCAGTCCGGCGCCGACGGCGAGACGGCCTTCGCGGTCAGCCTCCCGCTCGCCTAGGCTCACGCGCGTCCCAACAATACCCCACAGGGGTATAGCGGGAATAGGGTCCGCCGCCCATGGAGACGATCGACCTGCAGATCGCCGACGGCGTCGCCACCATCCTGCTCAACCGCCCGGAGACGCTCAACGCGTGGAATCGCCAGTTCGGCGACGACCTGCTCGAGGCGGTCCGCCGGGTCGCCGCCGACGATGCGGTGCGCGCCGTGTGCGTCCGCGGAGCCGGCCGCGCGTTCTCCTCGGGCGCGGACCTGCGCGACCTCACCGGTCAGCAGCTGACCCCGGAGGGTCACCCCGACGTGCGCACCCGGCTGCACGAGACCTACCACCCGATCATCGTCGGCGTGCGCCGGATGCCCAAGCCCGTCGTCGCCGCCGTCCACGGGCCCGCGGTCGGCATCGGGTGCTCGCTCGCGCTCGCGTGCGACCTGATCGTGGCCAGCGAGTCGGCCTACTTCATGCTCGCCTTCGTCAACATCGGCCTGGTCCCGGACGGCGGCTCGTCGGTCCTGGTCCCTACTCGCGCGGGGATGGCCCGCGCGATGGAGATGGCCATGCTCGGCGAGCGGGTGCCGGCGGCGCGCGCGCTCGAGTGGGGGCTCGTCAACCGGGTCGTCGCCGACGACGCGTTCGACGACACCGTCCGCACCCTGACCGCGCGCCTGGCCGCCGGGCCGACGCGCTCCTACGCGGGCACCAAGCGGCAGCTGAACCAGTGGCTCTACGCGGGCATGGACGAGCAGTTGGAGCTCGAGGCGGACATCCAGCAGGAGATGGCCGGCACCGGCGACTTCGCCGAGGGGGTCACGGCGTTCATCCAGAAGCGATCGGCCGGCTTCCGCGGCGCCTAACGGCGCCTGAGCAGACTAAGATGCCGCGCGCTTTGCGAGCCCCGCGCCGCCACAAGGGTCTTCTGGTCGCCTTCGCGGCCGCGGTCGTGGCGACGCTCGCGCTGGCGCCGGCGGCGCTCGCGGGCGTGATCCTCCCCGAGCACGGCGGCTCGCCCAACGCCGACCGGATCAACACGCTCTACACGGTCGTCCTCGTCCTCGCGGCGATCATCTTCGTCGGCGTCGAGGGCGCGCTGATCTACTCGATGGTCAGGTTCCGCGCGCGCAAGGGCGCGGTGGCCGCGCAGATCCGCGGCAACACCCGCCTCGAGGTCGGCTGGACCATCGGGGCCGCGGCGCTGATCGTCATCCTCGCCGGCATGACCTTCGCGCTGCTGCCCGGCATCCGCGAGCCCGAGAACTCCGACGCCAACGGCTTCCGCGCATCCAACGGCGGGATCCTCTACGCCGCGGGCCCGGTCAAGCGCCTGCCGCCCAACGGCAAGGCGCTCAACATCTGCGTCAACGGCCAGCAGTACCTCTGGCGCTACACATACGGCGCGCGCTGCAAGGACGCGCCGCTGAACTCGGTCTTCTCCTACGAGACGATGGTCGTCCCGACCGGCACGACGGTCACGCTCGACATCGTCGCCCAGGACGTCGCACACTCGTGGTGGATCCCGGAGCTGGGCGGCAAGTTCGACGCCATCCCGGGCTACACGAACTACACCTGGTTCAAGGTCCCGCACGGCATGGAGGGGCGCGTCTTCCGCGGCCAGTGCGCCGAGCTGTGCGGGCGCAACCACGCGAACATGATCGCCCACGTCAAGGCGGTCTCCCCCGCGGACTTCGAGCAGTTCCTGGCCAGCAAGAAGGCGCAGATCGAAGCCGCCGACGCGGGCGCCGCGGCCAGCCGCCAGCGCCTCGACCGCAACCCGCAAGCCAACCCCTAGCCCCTCTCCGATGGCCGCCACCGAGATCGCTCCGACCACCGCGCTGCCCGCCGTCCCCCAGGTCGTCGCCCACGAGGTGCGCCCCGAACCGCGCGGCTGGACGAGCTGGATCACCACGACCGACCACAAGCGGATCGGGATCCTCTACCTCGTCACCACCTTCGCGTTCTTCCTCATCGGCGGGACCGAGGCGCTGATGATGCGCCTGCAGCTGGGCACTCCGGACAACACGCTGCTGGAGCCGCAGACGTTCAACCAGCTGTTCACGATGCACGGCACGACGATGATCTTCCTCTTCGTCGTGCCGGTCTGGGCGGGCTTCGCGAACTACTTCGTCCCGTTGATGATCGGAGCGCGGGACATGGCCTTCCCGCGGCTGAACGCGCTGAGCTACTGGCTGCTGCTCGCGGGCGGGATCGTCTTCTACGCGACGATGTTCTTCAACCCGCCCGAGGCTGGCTGGACGATGTACCCGCCGCTGTCGTCGAGCGCGTACCTGCCCAATGCCGGCATCGACGGCTGGATCTTCCTCATCCACCTCACCGGCATGTCGTCGCTGCTCGGCTCAATCAACTTCTACGCGACGATCGCCAACATGCGCGCGCCGGGGATGGGCTGGGGCCGCCTGCCGCTGTTCGTCTGGGCGACGCTCGTCTACGCGATCCTGCTGATCCTCGCCCTGCCGGTGGTCGCCGGCGCTGTGACGCTGCTGCTCACCGACCGCCACTTCGGCACGCACTTCTACGACGCGACGAACGGCGGCTCGCCCCTGCTGTGGCAGCACCTGTTCTGGTTCTTCGGCCACCCCGAGGTCTACATCATGATCCTGCCGGGGTTCGGCGTCGTCTCGGAGGTCCTCCCGGTGTTCGCCCGCAAGCCGATCTTCGGCTACAAGGCGATCGCCGCGGCGACGGTGGTCATCGCCTTCCTCGGCCTGCTCGTGTGGGCGCACCACATGTTCGCCACGCCGAGCCCGACCGTCGTCCTCGTCTTCTTCATGATGAGCTCGTTCCTCATCGCCGTGCCGACGGGCATCAAGATCTTCAACTGGATCGCCACGCTGTGGCGGGGGACGATCGATTTCAAGACGCCGCTGTGGTTCTGCTGCGCGTTCATCGCCCAGTTCCTCATCGGCGGCATCACCGGGGTCTTCCTGGCGATCTTCCCGGTCGACTGGCAGCTGACCGACACCTACTACGTCGTCGCGCACTTCCACTACGTGCTCATGGGCGGCGCGGTGTTCACCGTCTTCGCGGCGATCTACTACTGGTTCCCCAAGATCAGCGGGCGGCTGCTGAGCGAGGGCCTGGGCAAGCTCTCGTGCCTGCTGATGTTCATCGGCTTCAACGTGACCTTCCTGGTCCAGCACTCGATGGGCCTGTCGGGGATGCCGCGCCGCATCTACGAGTATCCGGACATCGGGCACCTGCACCTCTACAACCTGATCTCGACGATCGGGTCGTTCATCCTCGCGCTGGGGATCCTGGTGACGATCATCAACGTCCTGCGCTCGGTCAGCCGCGGGGTCGTCGCCGGGCCCGACCCGTGGAAGGGCAACACGCTCGAGTGGTTCACCTCCTCGCCGCCGCCCGTCAACAACTTCGACATCGTCCCGCGCGTGCGCTCCGTCGAGCCGATGAAGGACATCCGGCGCGAGATCGACCGGCGCACGGGCCGCTCCAGCGCCCTGGCGACGCCCGCGCCCGAGTCGCTGGTGCGGCACTGACGTGGCCGGTCCGCGCGTCACGACGACCGCGGTCCCCGCGCCCGTCGGCGCGGTCGTCGCCGACTACGTCGCGCTGACCAAGCCGAAGGTCCAGTCGCTGCTGCTGCTCACCACGGTCGCGGCGATGGAGATCGCCGGGGACCCGTCGCTGGCGCTGATCGGCGCGACGTGCCTGGGCGGCTACTTGAGCGCCGGCGGCGCCGGCGCGGTCAACCACTGGTACGACCGCGACCTCGACGCGCGGATGGCGCGCACCGCCTCGCGGCCGGTGCCGGCGGGGCGCGTCTCGCCGCGCGCCGCGCTGTGGTTCGGCCTCGCGCTGTCGGGGCTGTCGTTCGTGTGGCTGTCGGCGGCCGTCAACGTCCTGGCGGCGTCGCTCGCGCTGTCGGGCTTCCTCGGCTACACGCTCGTCTACACGATGTGGCTCAAGCGCCGCACGCCGCAGAACATCGTCATCGGCGGCGCGGCCGGGGCCGTCCCGCCGCTGGTCGGCTGGGCGGCGGTGACCGGCGGGCTGGACGGCACGGCCCTGTACCTCTTCGCGATCGTCTTCTTCTGGACGCCGCCGCACTTCTGGGCGTTGTCGCTGCTGATGAAGGACGAGTACGCGAAGGTCGGCGTGCCGATGCTGCCGGTCGTGCGCGGCGAGGCCGAGACCCGCCGCCAGATCCTGCTCTACACGCTGCTGCTCTACGCGGTCAGCCAGCTGCCGTTCTGCGCCGGCGGCTTCGGCGTCGGCTACCTCGTGGCCTCGCTCGCGCTCGGCGCGACCTTCATCGGCGGCGCCGTCCGCCTGTTGCGGCGCGCCGACCGCCGCGCCGCCTTGTGGCTGTACCTGTTCTCGCTCGCCTACCTGGCGCTGCTGTTCGTGGCGATGGTGGCGGACGCGAGGCTTCTCTAGACTCCGCGCCGCCCCATGGACCGCCGCCTCGCCCGCCGCAACATCCGCACCGCGCTGATCGCCGCGGCGGTCGTGCTCTTCATGTTCGGCATGACGTTCGTCGCCGCGGCCCTGTACGTGTCGTGAGCCCGCTCGACCCCGAGGTCCCGCCCGCGGGCGAGGAGGTCCACCTCCCCGGACCGTCGCTGCTGCCGTTCGTGCTCGCGTGCGCGGTCACCGCCGGGATCGTGGGCATCACGCTGGGCTACGTGTTCTGGGTGCCGGGCGTGATCGTGTCCGTCGTCGTGATCGTGCTGTGGGTGCGCAGCACGCAGCGCGACATCGAAGACCTGCCGCTCGAGCACCGCCACTGAGGCGCGGCCGGTGCGGGCGCTGCGCGAGGGCGGGGGTCCCCGGCGCAGCCCCGTGCGGACCACCCAGGCGGCGCTGCCGGGATCTTATGCCGCGGCCGACGCAGGCACTTCGCAGATCGAGCCGTCCTCGGTCCAGCAGCGCACGATGTCGCGCATCGACACCACGCCGGCGATGTCGCCGTCGTCGACCACGATGAGGTGGCGGAAGCCGCCTCTGATCATCGCCACCGCCGCCTCCTCGAGGGACCATGTCGGCGCCGCGACGACCAGCTCGGCCGTCAGGTGATCGCTGGCGCACTCCTGGTCGGGGTCCTGGTCCTTGGCCACGGACTCGAGGATGTCGCGCTCGGTGAGGATGCCGGGGCCCGGGGTCTCGGGGTCGATGACGACGGCCGCGCCGACCTTGCGCTGCGCCATCAGCCTGGCCGCCGCCCGCAACGTATGGCTGGGGCCGATGGTCAGGACGACATCGCTCATGCCGTCGCGAACGTGCATCCTTGGCTACCCCCTAGTTTCAATCGTCACGAGCACTGGCAACGCTACCAGACGCCGCCCGAAGACCTCCTCGCGACCGTAGCGGACGGCCCTGGCGCCCGGCGGACGCCTCGGGTTGCCGTCCGTCGCGCCGCCTGAATAGGGTTCCGGGCTCGATGGAGGACAGCGGGCTGGCCAGCGGTGGGTAGCAGGCAGGGGCAATGGGTGCTGGGAACGGTCGTGATCGCGTCCGCGGTCGGGATCGCGCTCGGGCTCTCGATCCACTGGTTCCCGCCCGCGGGCTCCACGCAGGCGGACAAGATCGACACGCTCTACGACGTCCTGATCATCGCGTCGGTGCCGGTCTTCGTGCTCGTCATGGCGGTGATCGTCTTCTCGGTGATCTTCTTCCGGATGCGCCCCGGCCAGGAGCTCGAGGACGGCCCGCCCATCCACGGCAACACGCGCCTGGAGGTCGTGTGGACCGCGCTTCCCGCCGCGCTGATCGCCGGGCTGTGCACCTACGCCTACGTGGTGCTGCGCGACATCGAGAAGAAGCCGACCGCCGCGCAGGCCGCGACGCGCGAGATGAAGGTCAAGGTCTTCGGCGAGCAGTTCGCCTGGACGTTCACGTACCCCAAGGACGTCGCCGGCGGCAAGGAGTTCACGACGACCGACCTGTACCTGCCGACCGGGCGCTCGGTCGATTTCCGCATCCGCGCCAAGGACGTCATCCACGACTTCTGGGTCCCGGCCTTCCGGCTGAAGATGGACGCGGTGCCGGGCATCGAGACCCACTACCGCGTCACGCCCAAGCGCCTGGGGACCTATCCGATCGTCTGTGCCGAGCTGTGCGGCCTCGGCCACGGGGCGATGCGCTCGTCCGTCCACGTCGTCACGCCGGCCCGCTTCCGGCAGTGGCTGCAGGCGCAGGCGAAGCCCGCGGCGCCGGCCGGCGCGAGCCCGGCCCAGCAGGCCGCCGCGGGCAAGAAGCTCTTCGCCGACAACGGCTGCGGCGGCTGCCACGCGCTCTCCGACGCCGGGACCAGCGCCCAGGTCGGGCCCGACCTCGACAAGGTTCTCAAGACCAAGGACGAGGCCTTCATCCGTCAGTCGATCGTCAAGCCCGACGCCTTCGTCGAGAAGGGGTACAAGCCGGGCATCATGCCGCCGAACTTCGGTCAGACCCTGTCCAAGGACGAGCTCGACGCGCTCGTCGCGTACCTCAAGGAGGTGACGAGCTGATGGCGGTGACCGCGCCGGCGACGCCGGTCCACGCCGGCAGCCCGCACGACGAGCGGCCGCTCTGGCGGCGGCCCAACCTGTTGCGCGCGGCGCTGATGTTCCTGGTCGGCTCGGCCTTCGCGTACGTCCTCGTCGGCTTCCTGCGCTCTGTCAACCACTACCCGAACGCCTGGCACGACTGGAACGCGGTCCTGACGGTCGGCCTGCTCGCCGCCCCGATGTTCTTCCTGGTCGGGCTCGGCGCGTTCGACTACTGGTTCTACTGGGCCGCCGGCAAGCCCACGCGGCCGGAGGACCACTCCGGCCACGGCGCCTACTCGTGGCGCGACTACTTCCGCGTGAACACGGACCACAAGGTCATCGGGATCCAGTACACGGTCCACTCGTTCGTGTTCCTGCTCATCGGCGGCATGTTCGCGATGCTCATGCGCGCCGAGCTGGCCCAGCCGGGCATGCAGTTCGTCAGCCCGAACGCGTTCAACGGGCTGTTCAGCGTGCACGCCTCGCTGCTGATCTTCCTGTTCATCATCCCGGTGTTCGCCGGGCTGGCGAACTTCGTGCTGCCGCTCATGATCGGCGCGCCCGACATGGCGTTCCCGCGGCTGAACGCCCTGTCGTTCTGGCTGCTGCCCATCGCCGGGGTGATGATGCTGGGGTCGTTCCTCGCGCCGGGCGGGTCGTTCTCGACCGGCTGGACGGCCTACGCGCCGCTGTCGACGACGGCGCCGATCGGGCAGACGTTCTTCACGGTCGGCGTGCAGTTCGCGGGCGCGTCGTCGATCGCCACGGCGCTGAACTTCCTGGTGACCATCATCACCATGCGCGCGCCCGGCATGAGCTTCTTCCGCATGCCGCTGCTCGTGTGGGCGAACTTCTCGACGTCGCTGCTCGTCGTGATCGCGACGCCGTTCATCGCCGCGTCGCAGTTCTTCGTCCTGCTCGACCGCGGCCTGCAGTTCAACTTCTTCAATGCCGGCAAGGGCGGCGACGTGCTGATGTACCAGCACGTCTTCTGGTTCTACTCGCACCCGGCCGTCTACATCATGATGCTGCCGGGCTTCGGGATCATCTCCGAGGTCCTCGCCGTGAAGGCGCGCAAGCCGATCTTCGGCTACCGGATGATGGCCTTCTCGCTGCTGGCCATCGTGGTGCTCGGCTTCACCGTCTGGGCGCACCACATGTTCGTCTCCGGCATGCAGGCGTGGATTCGCGTGCCGATGATGATCACCACGGCGATCATCGCGGTGCCGACGGGGATCAAGATCTTCTCCTGGCTGGCGACGCTGTGGCGCGGCGTGCTGCGATTGGACACGCCGATGCTCTTCGCCCTGGGCTTCATCACGATGTTCACCTTGGGCGGGATCTCGGGCGTGATGCTCGCGATGATCCCGTTCACGATCCACGTGAGCGACACGTATTTCATCGTCGCCCACATCCACTACGTCCTCTTCGGCGGGTCGCTGTTCACGATCTTCGCCGGCGTCTACCACTGGTTCCCGAAGATGACCGGGCGGATGTTCGACGACGGCCTGGGCAAGCTGCACTTCTGGACGACGTTCATCGGGTTCAACCTGACGTTCGGGCCGATGCACCTCATCGGCATCCAGGGCATGCCGCGGCGCGTCGCCGACTACGCGGACCAGTTCGCCGGGTGGAACCTGGCCATCTCGATCGCGTCGTTCGTCCTCGGCCTGTCGACGCTCGTCTTCGTCTACAACATGGTCGTCTCGTGGCGCGGCGGGCCGCGCGCGCCGGCGAATCCGTGGCGCGCGCTGACGCTCGAGTGGCAGGTCTCCTCGCCGCCGCCGGTGTTCAACTTCGACGCTGTGCCGACGGTGGTCGGCGGGCCCTACGAGTACGGCGTCCCGGGAGCGGTGCACGGGGTGTTCCGCGAGCCCAAGGTCCCCGCGACGACCGGCGCGCCGACGGTGGCGCAGCCGCATTGATCTGGAGCGCTTGACGATGGCACGAGTCCTGGTGGTGGCCAACGAGACGATCGGCGGGCGCGCGCTGGCCGACAAGGCGCGCCAGCTCAAGGAGGGCGACCCCGATCTGCAGATCGTCATCTGCGTGCCGCGGACCAACCC
>DASXRF010000128.1:0-3666 GCA_036506755.1 Solirubrobacteraceae bacterium
GCGACTTCGACGGCGACACGCACCAGGACCTCGCGGTCGCCGATCTCAACCAGCAGCCCTACCTCTGGCTCGGCGACGGCGCCGGGGGCTTCGAGTTCGGCGGCTTCCTCGACGGTCCGCGCGGCTCGGAGATCCAGGCCGGCGACGTCAACGGCGACGGCCGGCTCGACCTCGTGGTCACGGGCGTCCTGACCAGCCAGGTCTGGGTCTTGCCGGCCACCGGCGACGGCACGTTCGGGCCCGCCGTCGGCTACCCCGTCACCTCGCGTCCCGAGGCGCTCGCCATCGCCGATCTCGACGGCGACGGCGACCTGGACCTCGCGGTCTCGAGCGTCGACTACAACACGCTCGCCGTCCTGCTCGGCAACGGCGACGGCAGCTTCCAGCTGCGCAAGGACTTCCTCAACGGTCCCGGCTCCTACGCCGTGATCGCCGACGACGCCGACGGCGACGGGAACCTCGACCTGATCACGGCCAGCCTGCTCGACGGCATCTGGATCCGCCACGGCGATGGCGGCGGCGGCTTTGCGGAAGACGTGCAGGTCGTCGCCCTCCCCGGCGGCGCCGGCGCGCTCATCCCGGGCGACTTCGACGGCGACGGCGCCACCGACTACCTCACCGTCAGCATGGCGGCGGGGGAGATCGCGCTCGCGGCCTCGGACCATCCGGCCACGATCACCGGCCACGTCCTGTCCGGCGCGCGCGGCGTCCCCGGCATCGATCTGCGCCTGGCCGGCCCCGACGGGCAGACGATCGCCTCGACGCGCACCGACGCCGAGGGCGCCTACTCGTTCACGCCGCGCGGCGCGGGCACGGGCGACTACGTCGTCCGCGTCGACGACGCCGCGCTCGCCCCGGGCGGCGCGCTGTCGCGCGCCACCGGCGCCGCGAGCCGGACGGTCGCCTTCGACGGCCACGCGGTGGCGGGCGTCGACCTCGCCTTCACCGGCCCCACCCGCTTCGCGCCGGGCGACGACGCCGACGGCGACGGCTGGATCGACGCCGACGACCGGTGCCCGCACGCCGCCGATCCCGAGCAGGCCGACCGCGACGCCGACGGCCGCGGGGACGCCTGCGACCCGCTGCGCGTCCGCGGGCTCGTCTGGGACGACGCCGACGCTGACGGCGCCCGCGAGGCGGGCGAGGCCGGCGTGCCCGGCGCCCTCGTCCACGTCGTCGACGGCGACGGCCACGCGGTCGCCGAGGCGCGCACCGGCGCCGACGGGCGCTACGACGTGGAGGTCCCCGCGCCGTGGGCGAGCGCGTACGCCGCGCGCGTCGACGACCCGGACGGCGCGCGACCGACGACCGACGCCACCCCGCCCGCGCGCCCGATCGCCGCCCACGACGAGCTCGCGTTCGACTTCGGCTACGCGTTCGACGCCGACGGCGACGGCGTCCTCGACCGCGCCGACAACTGCCCCCGGACCGCGAACGCCGACCAGGGCGACGCCGACGGCGACGGCGCCGGCGACGCCTGCGACCCGCGGCCCTACCTGCTCGGCGGGCGCGTGTGGAGCGACGAGGACCGCGACGGCCTCCAGGACGCCGGCGAGCGCGGCGTCGCCGACGTCGGCCTGACCGTCGACGGCGAGCCGGCGCGCACCGCCGCCGACGGCCGCTACGCCGTGCAGGTCGCCGCCGGTCGCCACGCGGTCACCGTGCTCGCCGACGGCCCGCTCGCCACGGCGCGCTCGACCACCGGCGGGCACAGCCGCACCGTGACGGTCGCCGACGCCAACATGCTCGGCGCCGACTTCGGCGAGCTGCTCGATCACGCGCCGGACTGCACGGGCGCCCGGGCCGACATCCCGGTCCTGTGGCCGCCCGACAAGAAGCTCGTCGCGGTCTGGCTCACCGGCGCGACGGACGCCGACGGCGACGCGCTGACCTGGCGCATCGACTCCGTCGCCCAGGACGAGCCCGTCGCGGCCGGCGCGCCCGACGCCGCCCGGACGGCGCGCGGCGACACCGTCTGGCTGCGCGCCGATCACGACCCGAAGGGCGACGGCCGCGTCTACCGCATCGCGTTCACCGTCGCCGACGGCTACGGCGGCAGCTGCGCCGGCGCCGCAGGCGTCGTCGTGCCGCGCCACGGCAACGAGAACTGGGCGCTCGACTCCGGGCTGCGCTGGGACTCGTTCGGGGCAACCGGCCGGCTGGGCTGAGCCGGCGGCCTATACTCGCCCACCTGCCGCTGAGCACTCTTGACCCCTCGGCCGGCCGGATTTCGCCGGCCGGGCCCAAGCATCCGCCCGCGGCTCCGCCGCCCGAGATCGGTCGTCCCGGCTTGTTGACGCGCGTCTTCCGCGCGTCGGAAGGCGAGAATCGCCGGGTCATCTTCGACGCGGTGGCCCGCGGGCCGCGACGCCGCCGTCTGCTCGACCTCGGCTGCCACGACGGGGCGTTCACCATCGATCTCGCCCGGGCGGCCCGCGCGGAGCAGGTCACGGGCGTCGAGCTGCTCGAGGAGCACGCGGCGCGCGCCCGCGCTCGAGGCGTCGAGGTCGTGATCGGCGACGTCAACGCCCCGCTGCCGTTCGCCGAGGGCGCCTTCGACCTCGTCCACGCGAACCAGATCATCGAGCACTTACGCTCGACGGACGGATTCATGCGCGAGGTGGCACGCGTCTGCGCCCCGGACGGGCTCGTCGTCCTCTCGACGAACAACCTCAGCGCGTGGCACAACGTCGCGAGCCTCGTGGCGGGCTATCAGCCGATGCCCAACCACGTCTCGGACGAGGTCCACGTCGGCAACCCGCTCGATCCCCGGCGCGGGCGTCGACACGCCGACATCGGGCAGACGCATCTGCGCGTCTTCACGACGCGAGCCCTGGTGGAGCTCGGGCAGGCCCACCGCCTCGAGCTGGTCGGGCTGAGGATGAACGGCTACTACCCGTTCCCGCCCCGCATCGCGCGAGTGCTCGCCCGCGTCGACCCTCTGCATGCGGCCTTCATCGTGGCGATGTTCCGTCCGACCCCGCGGCTGGTCAGTGTCTAGCTCGCGCGCCGCGATCTCGCTCATCCTCTGCGCCATCGCCCTCGCCCTCTCGGCCCCGGCGACGGCCGGCGCGCGGCCGCCCAAGGACTTCGTCGGCGTGCAGGACGATTACCTCATCACGGGCGACACCGACTACTTCGCGACGAACCTGAGCGCGATGGCGGCCATCGGCGTCGGGACCATCCGGCAGCCGTTCCTGTGGCGCGACATCGAGACGGCGTCGGGGACGTTCGACTTCTCGCGCTACGACGGCCTCGTCGGCAACGTGGCCGCGCACGGGATCAAGCTGCTCGGGGTCGTCTTCGGGCCACCCCAGACGCTCATGAAGCGCGGTCCCGCCGGGGCCACCTGTCCCCCGAGGAGCAACGCGCGCTTCGCCTCCTTCGCCGCCGCCCTGGCTCGGCGCTACGGCTCCCGGGGGACGTACTGGCGCGAGCACCCCGAGGTCCCCCGTCATCCCGTCACCGCGTGGCAGATCTGGAACGAGCCGAACCTGCTGCCGTACTGGTGCGGGAAGCCCAACGCGCGGCAGTACGTGGCGTTGCTCAAGGCGACCTATCCCGCGGTGAAGGCAGCGGATCCGCGCGCGGAGATCGTGACGGCCGGCATACCGCAGAGCAAGCTCGGCATCCCGCTGCTGACCTACCTCGCCCAGATGTACCGCG
>DASXRF010000129.1:0-11669 GCA_036506755.1 Solirubrobacteraceae bacterium
GCGGGCGACGAGCGCGGCGAGCACGTCGGCCAGCAGCAGCGGGTTCTTCTCGGGATCGAGGCGCCCGACGGCGAGGACCTCGAAGGGCGCGTCCGGCGCCCGGCGGCGCGGCGGCCGGGAGGCGGCGACGTCGCCGGCGCGCACGAGTGAGACCACCGCCGGCAGCACCGCGCTCGCGCGGCGGTAGCGGCGGGCGAGGTCGGGGCCGACGACGACGACCGGGCACGCGCGCGCCAGCAGACGC
Organism: Solirubrobacteraceae bacterium; assembly: GCA_036506755.1. Taxonomy (GTDB): domain Bacteria; phylum Actinomycetota; class Thermoleophilia; order Solirubrobacterales; family Solirubrobacteraceae; genus DASXRF01. The sequence goes on from DASXRF010000129.1 coordinate 245, forward strand.
CACGCGCCCTCGAGCGCGTAGCCGGCGGCGACCAGGTCGGGCCGCCGCGGATGGCGGGTGCGCACGTAGGCGGGCAGGTCCTGGCGCACGCCGAGCACGACCGCACGGCCGCGCCGGCGCGCCTGCAGCGCGAAGGCGATCGCCAGCGGGTGCGGCCCGAGCAGCCACACGGCGTCGACGCGCTCGACCAGCGCGCGGAAGGCGCGCAGCGATCCGCGCACGGCGCGCAGGGCGGCGAGCGGCCGGCTGAGCGAGGCGTAGTGGGGCAGCGCGACGAAGTCGACGTCCTCGGGCACGGCGTAGGCCCCGCGCGCGGCGTCCTCGCCGAGCCGCCCGGCGAGGGCCAGCGCGTCGACGTGCGGGCGCAGCGCCGCCGCGAAGAGCAGGAACGACTCCTCGGCGACCGGCCGGCCGTCGCGCCGCCAGAACTCGAGGTCGCTGTAGACGCCGAGGCGCACGCTCATCGTGTCATCGTGCCGCGCGCGTGCCCGACATCCTGGTCCTCTGCTACCACGCGATCAGCCGCCGCTGGTCCCACGAGCTGGCGGTCGACCCGGACGCGCTCGAGCGCCAGCTGCGCCTCCTGCTCGACCGCGGCTACCGCGCCGTGCGCTTCGCCGACATCACCCGCCCCGACGGCGCGGCACGGCGCCTGGCCGTCACCTTCGACGACGCCTACCGCTCGGTGGCCGAGCACGCGCTGCCCGTGCTCGCGCGCCTCGGTGTGCCCGGCACCGTCTTCGTCCCCACCGCCCACGTGGGCTCGCCGCAGCCGATGTCCTGGCCCGGCATCGACGACGTCGCGCGCGGCCCGGAGGCCGGCGAGCTCTGCTGCATGACGTGGGGGCAGCTCGAGGATCTGGCTCATCGCGGCTGGGAGATCGGCTCGCATACGAGCACGCATCCCTACCTGACGCGCTGCGACGATGCGGCGCTGGCCCGCGAGCTGGAGGGCTCGCGGGCGGCCATCGCGGAGCGGCTCGGCGCCTGCGCGACGATCGCCTACCCGTACGGGGACGTCGACGGGCGCGTGATGGCGGCGGCGCGGCGGGCCGGCTACGAGCTCGCCGCCGCGCTGCCCGCGCGGCTCAACCGTCCCACCCCGATGGCCTGGCCGCGCGTCGGCGTCTATCCGATCGACGCTCCGTGGCGCTTCCGCCTGAAGGTCTCGCGGCCGCTCCGCGCGTTCCGGGCGGCGCTGCCGGGCGGCGTGCTGACCGAGGACCCGCCGTCGTAAGCGCTCAGCAGGTGCCCTGCGAGACGCACGGGTCGGCGACGCGCAGGTAGCGGCCCCAGTCGACCGCGTCGGCGAACGGCAGCACGTACTTGCCCCGCCACTCGGTCACGCCCGGCTGCTGCTTGGCGAAGTCGACCCACGGGTCGGGCGTGCCGAAGCTCGTGTACGTCGAGCCCGACTCGAGCTCGATCTCCCACGGGGAGCCGCCGGTGTCGCCGACGAACGCGCCGTAGCGCGCGAGCGCGGTGACGATCGCGCGCTTCCAGGTGGGGAGCCCCAGGGCGGCGATCTGATCGTCGGACATGTCGAGGAACACGCGCGCGCCCTCCTTGGGTGCCACCGTGCCGGCGCCGCATGCCGAGCCGTTGCCCACCGCGGGGTAGACGTGGCCGCCGCCGTCGCACTTGATCATCATGAACAGCGCGTGGTTGATCTGCCCGGCCTGCAGCTCGGGCAGGCGCACGACGCCGGCCGCCAGGCCGAAGTTCGCGGCGGTGGCGTCAGAGCCCAGCCCGTCGGCGTCGGGCGTGCCGACCGCGGTCCGGCCACCCCACGAGATCGTCAGCTGCCCGCCGCCCTGCGGCTTGGACTGGACCTGCCAGAAGTCGTACTCCCAGCCGCCCTGCTGGTCGATGACCGCCATGTGGCCGTCGCCTCCACCCGCCGCCCGCGCGGCGTCCGGGATGCGCACCTGCATGCCCTCGACCTCGCAGGTGCCCCAGCTCTTGGTGCAGTGGACCGTAAAGAGGGGGTCGGTGGGCGACGAGAAGTAGATCGGGTGGTTCCAGTCGCTCGCCGTGTCGGCGGCGCCCACGTAGGGGTCCATCGGCTTGCCCCAGCCAACCATCGTGGCCGCCATCTCGGCCGAGCGCGGGTCGAGCCGCGGGTTCGCCGGCAGCGGCCGGTTGAACGGGCTCGCGTCGGAGTACGGTCGCCAGCAGGCGCCGGGGATGTTCGCCGCCGAGAAGGTGCCCCACGTGGCGTCGCACGGCGCGGTGGCCAGCGCGGTGCGGGTGGTCTTGGTGCCCGTCGTCGGAGGGGTGGGCGCGGGCGCGGCCGGGCGGGCGGGCGCGCCGGTCGTGGCCGCCGGCGCGGGCGCGGCGTCGCCGGTCTGTGCCGGGCGGGACGTGCCGCGGCGCGCGGGCTTGACGGGCTTGACGGGCTTGAGGTACACGCGCAGGCGCGCGGCCCGGCGGCGGGCGGCTGCGTTCGTCCTGGCGATCGTCGCCTCGACGACCCGCGCCCGGACGAGCCCGCGGCGGCGCAGCGCCGCGCGCACGACGCTCGCGCTGACCGGGTACGTGCGGGCGCCGAGCACGAGGCGGACGCGCGTGACGCTCTCGGGCGCGATCGCCCGGACCGTGAAGAGCAGGGCGCCGTCGCGGACGGCGACGGGGCGGAAGGAGCGGACCGGCGCGGCGGACGCGAACGAGGGCGCCGAGGCGGCGACGAGGGCGCCCAGCACGAGGCCGAGGACCAGTCGGTGCAGCGGGGTGCGGACGGTCGCGATCACGTGTTGCGCCCATCGGCTCAGCCCGGTGCTCGGCTTCAGGCATGAGGGCCCGGCGTCCTACATGCGTTTAAGCGACGGCGGCCTTCACCAACCACGCCCCGGCGAGGTCGCGGCTCAAGATCGGCGCGCGGCGGTCGATCCCCAAGCCGAGGTCTCGACCCCGATGGACGCGCGCCCCAGCTCCCCTGCCCGCTCCCCAGCGGAATTTCAACGCTCGCCGCGGGGTACACTCACCGCGCCTCCGTTGCGCACCGACCTACGCACTCCATGGGCCGACGCCGGCCTTGGCTCACCCGGCGAGCCCGCGGAGCCGGGCGACGGGGCACTCGGCCAATACCTCCGCGCGATCCGCGCGCACGTCGTGCTGATCGCCGCCGTGACGCTCGCGGCGCTTGTCGGCGCCGTTGCCTGGAACCAGCTGCGTAGCCCGGCCTACGACGCCAGCGCGGACATGCTCGTCAATCCGCTGTCGAGCGACGACCCCGCCTTCCTCGGCCTCCCCTTCGTGCGCGACACGGGCGACCCGACGCGCACGCTGCAGACCGCGGCGACGCTGATCGACTCGCCGCGGGCGGCCGCGCTGGCCGCCAAGCGGCTCGGTCGCGGATGGACGCAGCGCCGCGTCGAGAAGGCGATCGAGGTCTCGCCGCAGGGGCAGAGCAGCATCGTCGAGGTGACCGCGCGCGCGGCGGGCCCCGGCGAGGCCGCGCGGGTGGCCAACCGCTACGTGCAGGCCGTGCTCGACAGCCGGACGGCCGAGCTGCGGCCGCTGATCGACCGAGCCGTGGCCGACACGCGCGCGCAGCTCTCGCGCGCACCGCGCGGGTCGGTGGGGGCGCAGACGCTCGCCGACCGGGTCCGCCAGCTCGAGAACGTCCGCGACGGCGATCCCACGCTGTCGATCTCCCAGGTGGCGTCGCCGCCGGACTCGCCGAGCGGCATCGGGCTCGCGCTCGTCCTCGCGATCGCACTGGTCGCCGGGCTCGCCCTGGGCACCCTGGCCGCCCTCGCGCTCGACCTCGTGCGTCCCCGCCGGCTCACCGAGGAGGAGGAGCTGCTCGGCCTGTACCGGCTGCCGGTCCTCGCGCGGATCCCGACGCTGCCGCGGCGCTGGGGCAAGCAGGCCACGGACTCGCCGCTCGCCATCCCGCCGATGGTCCGCGAGGGCTTCCGCACGCTGCAGGTCCAGCTCGAGCTGCAGCCGGGGCGCCACCGCTCGATCCTGGTCACGAGCGCGTCGAGCGCGGACGGCAAGACGACGTCGGCGGTCAACTTCGCCCTCGAGCTCGTCGGGGCCGGCCAGCGCGTCGTCCTGATGGACCTCGACCTGCGCAAGCCCGACGTCGGGCCGTCGCTGGAGATCGCGCCGCGCGTGCCGCTCGCCGAGCTGCTCGACCCCAAGACGCGCCTCGACGACACGCTCGTCGAGGTCCCCGGGATCCCGGGGCTGAAGGTCCTCCCGATCACCGAGGGCGACGGCTTCCCGATCCTCGAGCGGCTCACGGCGCGGCTGCCCGACCTCGTCAACGAGGCGCTGGCCGTCTCGGACTACGTGATCATCGACACCGCACCGCTGGGCGAGGTCTCGGACGCGCTGAAGATGACGGCGGGCGTCGACGACGTGCTCGTCGTCGCGCGGCTCGGCAACACCCGGCGCGCGAACTTCGAGGTCATGCGCGACCTGCTCGAACGCACGCGGCACACGCCGACGGGCCTCGTCGTCATCGGCACCAGCCCGCGGGTCGTCTCGTCGTACTACTACTACGGCTACGGCCGCAGCGACTCGCCCGTCGCCAGCGGGTAGCGTGCCGCCGCGGCGCCCGCGCCGCCGATGACGATCAGCCCGCTGGGGCGCGTCCCGACGCGCTCGAGCACGTCGCGCATCGCCTCGAAGCTCGGCCGCGGCGTGCGGCCGATGCGGCAGACGACGAGCACGTCGTCGACCGACCGCGCGAACTTCAGCGCGTCCGAGACCTCGCCGACCGGCGGCGTGTCGAGGACGACGTAGTCGGCCAGCGCGGTGGCGCCCTCGATGATGTCCGGCAGCTGGCTGGCGACCGCCTCCAGCGTCGAGAGGTCGCTCTGGCCCGCGGGGGCGAGGAGCTCGAGGCCGGTCGCGCCGGGGACGTCGACGAGCGCGTCGGCGAGCGGGGCGCGGCCGGCGACGAGGTGCTCGATGCCCGTCTTCGGCTGGACGCCGAGGCGGCCGGCGAGGTCGGGCTTGCGCAGGTCGAGGTCGACGAGGATGACCTCGCGTCCGCCGCTCGCCAGCTCGAGCGCGAAGCCCAGCGCGCTCGTCGTCTTGCCGTCGCCGGTCGAGGCGCTGGTGACCATGACCACGCGGTGGCGGCCGGGCTCGAGCTCGAGCTGGACCTGCAGCGTGCGGAACGCCTCGCGCAGCTCGGGCGCGTCGGCCGTGCGCCGGTGGCGCGGCAGGGTCGGCAGCCGGGTCAGGACGGGCAGGGGGTAGAGCGCCTGGAGGTCGCGCTCCTCGTTGATGCGCCCGGGGCCGAGCAGCTCGAGCAGCGCGGCGGCGCCGACCGCGAGCAGCAGCCCGGCGAGCGTGGTCAGGGCGACGATGGCCGGCGGCGGCAGGCCGGCGGGCGAGCGCGGGACGGCGGCGGGCTGGAGGACCTCGAGCGTGGGGTCGCCGTCGGTGCGGATGCCCTGGAGGGCGGCGATGCGGGTGCGCAGCGCCTGCGCCTCGGCGCCGGCTTGGTCGGGCAGCGCGCGCAGGTCGGCCTCGCTGCGCGCCTGCGCCGTCGCCGCCAGCTGCGCCAGCCGCCGGTTGCGGACGGCGAGCGTGGTCTGGGCGAAGAGGTTGGCCAGCCGTGCGGCCAGCCGGGCGTCGTCGGCGGTCGCGAGCACGTCGAGCACGTTGCTCTGACCGCGCGGCTTGACGCTGACGGCGTGCAGGACGCGGCGCGTGTTCCAGCCGCCGCCCAGCCGGCGGGCGACGACGGTCGCGGCCTGGCGTGACTCGAGCAGCCGCGCGAAGGTCTCGACCGTCCGGGCCGGGTCGCTGCTCGCGCGCACCTCGGGCAGGCCCTGGAGCGTGGTGTCGTTGCGCGGCAGCGGCGTGATGAGCAGCCGCGCCGCCGCCTCGTAGCTCGGCGAGCGCACCGCGAGCCCGAGCAGGCTGCCCGCGACGGCGACCGCGACGATCGCGGCGGCCAGCCGGCGATGCGAGCGCACGGCGGGGAGGAAGAGCTCGCGGACGCCCTTGCCGGGCGCGGCCGGCGCGGCCGGCGCGGCGGGGCGCCCCGGGCTCGGCGCGGGCAGCCGCGGGGGCGCGGCTCCGGGCGGTCGCGCGACGAGGACGGCGGGGGCGCCGTCGACGGGCGCTCCGGGGAGCGCCAGCTCGGGCAGGTCGACGAGGGTGCCCGGCGCGGGCTGCAGGCGGCAGGGCGGCGGATTGCCCTCCGTGAACAGCCGCTTGGGGATCGAGTACGTGGCCAGCCACGGCGACGTGCCGTCGGCGCGCGGCGGATCCTGGCCGGGGATGGGCAGCGGCGCGACGCTGACGACCTCGTCGCCCTCGCCGGCGAGCAGTGTGGGGTGGGGCAGCTCGCGCGGGGTGGGCGTGGCCCACGTCCCTGCCACGCGCACGATGTGGCCCCGCTGCGTCTCGACCAGGTGCTCGAAGCGCGCGAGCTCGAAGTCGATCGTGCCCGCCTCAGCCACCGGGCAGGGGAGTGTAGTCGGGGTCCGGGCCCTCGCCCGCCACCCCCGACATTCGTCGAAAAGCACGTGATTTGCGCGTCACATGGCGTTACGCTCCGCGCCAGATGTCCCGTTCCGGGCCGGCTCAGCCGACAAGAGCCGGCCGGCTGCTGGACGTGGAGCGTTTCGAACGCGTCGCCGCTCCCGGCGCGACGGCGCTGCTGCGCCTCACTGGCCGGCTGCACACCCGCGCGCGCGTTCGTGGTTCGGCGCTCGCGTTGCTGATCGACGACGGCGTCGCGGTCCATCGCTTCCTGCCGTTGGCCGGGCCCGACGCGCCCGTGGCCGAGCGGCGGGTCGGTGTGGCGTTCGCGGTCCCGGTGACGTTGCTCGCCGGGACCGGGGTGAGGTTTTCGCTCGAGCTCTCGCCACGGCGCGTCGTCCTGCTCGACGAGCCGGTGGCCCGGCGACTGCGCCCGCTGCGGCCCGAGGAGCGCGTCCGGCGGCTCGAGCAGGAGGTGCGCGCGTTGCGCGGGCGCGCCCGCGAGGCCGATTCGCTGCTCGCCGAGCTCGACCGGCTGCGGGCGGGGATCATCGAGCTGCACGGCCGCGCGCGTCAGTCCGACGCGGTGCGCGAGAAGCTCGCCCACGCGCTCGGGCGCGTGTCCGAGCTCGAGGCGCGCGAGGAGCAAGCCCGGGTTGAGAGCGCGAGGGCGCTCGAGGCGCTCGAGACGCGCCTCGGCGAGGCAGTCTCTCGGGTTGCGGAGCTCGAGTCCGAGCTGGCGGGCGCGCGCGAGGAGCGCGCCGCGTTGCAGGTGGAGCTCGAGTCGGCCCGCGAGCGCGGGACGCAGGTTGATGGGATGCAAGCGCGCGCTTCGGCCGCCGAGCAGCGCGTGGTCGAGTTGGAGGCGGCGGCCGGCGACGCTTCGCGCCGCGCCGACGCGCTCGCCGAGCAGCTGGCCGGGGCGCGCGCGGACGCCGAGAGTCGCGAGCGCCGGGCCGCCTCGGCCGAGGACCGCGAGGCGGCCGTCGCCGCTCGGCTCGCCGAGGCCGACGTCCTGCGCGAGCGGCTGCAGGCCGAGCGCGACGCGCTGGCCGCGCGCGTCGACGAGATGGAGCGGGCCCTGCAGGCCGCACGGGAGGACGCGCAGCAGCTCACCGCGCGCGTGGCCGGCGAGCGCGAGCGCGCCGACGATTCCCTCGCCGCCCAGGCGGAGCTCGAGGCCCGGCTCGCCGAGGCCGACGAGGCTCGCGCCGACGCCGAGGAGCGCCGCGCCGCCGCGGACGCGGCCCGCGTCGCGGCCGAGGAGCGCGAGGTCGCGGCGGACGCCGCCCGCGCGCAGGCCGAGGAGAGCGAGGTCGCGGCGGACGCCGCCCGCGCGCAGGCCGAGGAGCGCGAGGCCGCGGCCGAGCAGGCCCGCGCGGAGGCGCAGCGGCGCCGCATCGGCGCGGACGCCGCCCACGCGGACGCGGAGGAGCGACTGGCCGCCGCCGAGCAGGCCCGCGCGGAGGCGGAGGAGCGTGTGACCGCGGCTGACTCCGCCCGCGCGGAGGCGGAGGAGCGCGTGACCGCCGCCGACTCCGCCCGCGCCGAGGCGGAGGAGCGCCTGGCCGCCGCCGAGCAGGCCCGTGTCGAGGCGGTGGAGCGCGTGACCGCTGCCGACTCCGCCCGTGCCGAGGCGGAGGAGCGCCTGGTCGTCGCCGAGCAGGCTCGCGCGGAGGCGGAGGAGCGCGTGACCGTCGCTGACCGCGCCCGCGCCGGTGCGCAGGAGCTGGCCGCCGTCGCGGACGCCGCCCGAGCCGAGGCCGAGGAGGGCATGGCCGCCGCGGAGCGGGCCCGCGCCGAGGCGTACGAGCTGGCCGCCGCCGCTGACGCTGCGCGCGCGGAGGCCGAGGCGCGCGCCGCGCAGGCCGACTCGGTCCGCGCCAAGGCCGAGCGGCGACTGGTCGCCGGCGACGCAGCCCGGACGTTGGCCGAAGCGCGCCTCGTGGTCGCTGATGCCGCACGCGCGGAGGCGCAGGAGCTGGTTGCCGCCGCGGCGAAGCGCATGGCCGCCGCCGATGCGGCGCGCGCGAAGGCGGAGCAGGGCGTTGCCCGGGCCGACGCGGCGCGTGGCGAGGCGGAGGACCACCTGGCGGCCGCCGCAGCCGCGCGCGCGGAGGCGGAGCAGAGCGCGGTGCAGGCCGACGCCGCCCGCACCGAGGCCGAGGATCGGCTCGCCGTTGCCGAAGCGGCGCAGGCTTACGCCGAGGATTGCCTGGCGGCGGCCGAAGCGGCGCGTGCGGAGGCCGAGGAGCGCGTGGGCCAGGCTGACGCGGCGCGCGCCGAGGCCGAGGAGCGCGCGGAGCGCGCCCACGCCGCTCGCGCGGAGGCGGAGGAGCGCGTCGTCGCCTCGGACGCCGCTCGGGCCGAGGCGGAGGAGCGGGTGGCCGTCGCCGACGAGGCTGTTGCCGCCGCCGAGGCCGCTCGGGCCGAGGCCGAGGAGCGGCTCGCGGCGACGGAGCGCGACGCCGAGGAGCTGATGGAGTCGCTGATCGCGCTCGAGGCGCGGGTCGGCGAGCTGGAGACCGAGCGGGCGTCGGCGCTGGGGCGCCTCGCCACGCTCGAGGCCGAGCGCGACGAGGCCGCGAACGAGGCCGCCGCCCAGCGGACCGCCCACGCCGAAGCGCAGGAGTGGATCTTGAGGCTGCAGGCCGCGCGCGAGGAGCTCGCGACGCGCCTGGCCGAGCTCGAGGACGAGCTGGCGCGGACGCGCGAGGACGGCGACCGGCGCGCCGGCGAGGCGGAGGCCGCCCGCGTCCTGGCCCAAGAGGACGCGGACACCGCCGTGCGGCTGCTCGAGGAGGCGCAGGCGCGACTGACCGAGCTCGAGACCGCGCAGGTCGTGGCCGGCGAGGAGGCGCGGACGCTCGCCACCGCGCTCGAGGCCGCCGAGACCCGAGCCACGGAGCTCGCCGGCGCGCGCGATGCCATCGCTCGCGAGCTCGAGGCGGCCGAGCACCGGGCGCGCCAGCTCGGCGAGCAGCTCGCCGCCCACCACGCCGCCGAGCGCGAGCTGCGCGCCGAGCATGCAACGGCGCTCACCGCCCTGCGCGCGCTGGAGGCCGACGTCGCCGCGGCGCGCGCCGACGCCGAGCGCGAGCGCGCCGCCCACGCCGAGGCCGCCACCCGCGCCGCCGCGCTCCAGGAGCGCCTCGACGCCGTCGAGCGCGACCGCCGCGACGCCCTCGGCGCCGCTGCCGCGGGCCGCGAGCAGGCCGAGGCGGCCCAGTCACGCGTGCACGAGCTGACCGAGCAGCTCGACGGCCTGGCCGCCGAGCTCGAGGGCGCCCAGAGCCGCCTCGAGGAGGAGGCCGCCGACCGCGCTCGCGCCGAGGCGTCGGCCGGGGACACTGCCACCGCGCTGCGCCACGCGCGCCGGCGCATCGACCAGCTCACCGTCGACCTGCGCTTCGCCGAGGAGGCCGCCCACGCCGCGTCGCGCACGACGCCCAAGGCGGTCGTCGACGCGCGCGAGGCACGCCACGCCGCCGCCCGCGCGGAGGCCGCACTCGGGGAGGCCGACGCGGATCGCCTCGAGCTCGAGCGCCACCTCGCCGCCGCCTGGGAGTACGCCGTCGACGTCGAGGCCCGCCTCGGCGACGAGGCCGCAGTGCGCCGCGAGCTCGAGCATCGCGTCCAAGGGCTCGTCGCCCACCAGGAGGCGCTCGCGCTGCGCGTCGAGGAGCTCATCGCCGCTCGCCAGGCCGCCGAGTCGGCTCGCGACGTCCTCGCCGCCCGCCTCGGCGGGCAGGCGCTGCACTCAGGCGACTGACGCGCAGACCACCGGGCGCGGCTGGACCGCGTCCACGCGCGTCGCCTCGGCCTCGGCCTGCTCGAGCGCGTCGGCGAGCCGCGCAAGGACACGGGCGAAGCTGCGACGCAGCCACCAGCGCCCGCCCAGTGCGAGCAGCAGCCGGTCGGGCGTGCTCGCCGACGAGACGATCGCCTCGAGCCCGACGCGGGCGCCGTCGTCCAGCGGCTCGATGCTCCAGCGGGCCTGCGCGCGCGTCCGCCGTCCGACGACGGCCGTGCCGCCGAACGCGTGCGGCTCGCGAGCCGTCGTGACGACCGTCCGGGCGGTCCGGCGCAGCCCAAGGGGCGTGCGGATGACGATGCGACCGCCGCGCCCGTCGCCGCTCACGCGTTCGAGGCGCAGGTAGCGATCGCTGAGGTGCCAGTGGTTGTCGAGCTGCGCCAGGAACGCGTACACCCGCTCGGGCGGATGGGCGACCACGTGGTCGGCGCGCACCGCTCGGCCTCTCATCCGCTCGAACTCTCGATATACAACTTGTTGAATAGGTGCAGATGCTACCGGCTTGCTCACAGGCTGTAAAGCTTGGCACTGCGACACGCCGGGGAGACGACGCCGCCGTAGGATGCCGCGCCGTGGTCGTCGCGCGCGAGTACGTCGAGGTCCCCGTCGACGGGCGGTCGATGCGCGCGTTCCTCGTCGCCCCGCGCGCCGCGGGGCCGCATCCGGGGATCGTCTTCTACTCCGACATCTTCCAGCTGACCGAGCCCACGCTGCGCTGGTGCGTGCGGCTCGCCGGCTACGGCTTCGTCGTGGCGGCGCCGGAGATCTACCACCGAATCGAGCCGGCGGGCACCGTCCTCGAGTTCGACGACCCGGGCAAGGCGCGCGGCCAGCGCGATGCCGAGCAGACGCCGGTGGCCGACTTCGACGCGGACATCGCCGCCGCGCTGTCCTACCTGCGCGAGCACCCGGCGGTCGCGGGCGCGCCGCTCGGCGCGGCCGGGCACTGCACGGGCGGCCACCTCGCCTTCCGGGCCGCGCTGCTCCCCGAGATCCGGGCGACCGCCTGCTGGTATCCCACCGGGCTGCACGACGGCAAGCTCGGCGCCGACCCCGACGCCGGCTCGCTCGCCCGCGCCGGGGAGATCGACGGCGAGCTGCTGCTGATCTTCGGCACGCGCGACCCTCACACGCCCGAGGCGGGGCGCCAGACCA
>DASXRF010000130.1:0-6144 GCA_036506755.1 Solirubrobacteraceae bacterium
ACGATCGCGCGCCCGGGGGCCAGCGCCGCCGAGCCGAAGGTCAGGCCGAAGTCGCACGTCACGCGCTCCGCGTCTGCCTTGGCGGCCAGCGTGACGCGCCGGTAGGTCATGGTCAGGGCCGGGTCGACGGCGTCCGCCGGCCCGTGGCCGTACGCGGCGGTGAGGACCTCGCGCGCGAAGCGCTCCGTGGCCTCGGTCATCGTCCCGTGCTCGCCGGCCGCGATCGGTAGTTGGTGCTTGACGGTCGCGCCGCGCGGGCCCTTGAGCTTGATCTCGAAGACGTGGCGGTCGCTGTCGACGTACCGGCGCGTGCGCAGCTTGTACCGGCGCCGCCTGCCCTGCACGTGCGCGTGGTAGGCCTCCAGCGCGGCCGAGTCGAAGTACACCGTCTCGTAGGTGAAGACCTTGCGCGTGGCGATCTCGAGGATGAGGAAGTCGCGCGCGATGGCGTCGGCGAAGGCGCCCAGGGTCCGCTGGTCGAGGATGTACTTGCGATCGACGCGGGTCAGCAGCGCCGCGCGCGCGTTGAGCTCGTCGAGCGAGAGCGGGTCGAACCGGACGGCGACCGTCGCCGGGTTCATCCCGCCGTGACCGGCAGGTCGGCGAGGCGCCCGGCGTCGACGAAGCGGATCTGCAGCCGGGTGACCTCGCGGACGTAGTCGATCTCGATGATCGTGAAGTCGACGACGCGCACGCCGAGGCGGTGCTCGAGGTCGGCGCGCAGCGCGGCGTCGTCGCTGTGGATGCAGTCCAGCGTGATGTCGCGGCGCTCCGGCGAGGGTCCGCGACGGGGGTGGTCGGCGATCACGACGCCGGCGAGCGCGATCGCGTCCAGGCTGAGCGCCAGCGGCATGTCGTGGGTGATCACGCCGTTGACCAGCGCCAGGACGATCGCCGTGAAGAAGTAGCCGAGCTCCTGGTTGGTGAACGGCTCGCTGCGCAGCCGGATGATCGACAGCATCGCGAACAGCCCGAACCCGACCGCGGTTGCCGACGCCGACGACGCGATCACCGTCAGCACGACGAACAGCCCGACGTTGAAGCACAGGCAGACCATGAACAGGTCGCGCCGCCCGTCGCGCAGCAGCCCGGTCACCGCCGCGAAGGCCGCGATCGTCGCGAGGTCGAGCCCCAGGCGGGACACGAGGTCCTCGTAGGGGAAGGCGACTTGGGAGACGGTCGAGAGAAGGCTCACTGGACGTTACGGCTGAAGCGGGCGTCACGTCCAGGCTCGTGCGTTCACAGGTGGGTAACAACAGCCCTCTTCCGCGATGGCCGGTGCGGGTTCTTGCGCACCCCGGCTGCGTGAAACCCCCTACTCGCGCTCGGCGGCTGCGCAAGACTGCCGTCATGGACCTCACCAACCACCAGATCCGCCTCGCCGCCCGGCCGACCGGGCTGCCCAAGCCGAGCGACTGGGAGCACACGACTGAGCCCGCCCGCGAGCCGGGCGACGGCGAGGTGCTCGTCCGGACGCTGTACCTGTCGCTCGACCCCGCGATGCGCGGCTGGATGAACGAGGGCCGGTCCTACATCGAGCCCGTGGCGCTGGGCGACGTCATGCGCGCCGGCGGCGTCGGCGAGGTGGTCGCCTCGCGCACTCCCGACCTCGCCGAGGGCGCGCACGTGTCCGGCCTGCTCGGTGCGCAGGAGTACGCGACGCTGCCCGCCAAGACCGTCATCCCCGTCGACCCGTCACTCGCGCCGCTGCCCGTCTACCTGGGCGCGCTGGGCCTGACCGGGATGACCGCGTACTTCGGGCTGCTCGACGTCGGGCAGGCCAAGGAGGGCGACACCGTCGTCGTCTCTGGCGCGGCGGGCGCGGTCGGCAGCGTGACCGGCCAGATCGCCAAGATCAAGGGCTGTCGCGCGGTGGGCATCGCCGGCGGCGAGGAGAAGTGCCGCTGGCTCGTCGACGAGCTCGGCTTCGACGCCGCGATCGACTACAAGAACGAGAACGTCGGCCGCGCGCTGCGCACGCACGCCCCCGACGGGGTCGACGTCTTCTTCGACAACGTCGGCGGCGACATCCTCGACGCCGTGCTCGTCGGGCTCGCGCGCGGGGCGCGCGTCGTCATCTGCGGCGCCATCTCGCAGTACAACGCGACCGGGGCCATGCGCGGGCCGGCCAACTACATGATGCTGCTCGTCAACCGGGCGCGAATGGAGGGCTTCGTCGTCTTCGACTACGCCTCCCGGTACGGCGAGGCCGCCAAGGAGCTCGCCGGCTGGCTGTCCGATGGGCGGCTGAAGGCGCGCGAGGACATCGTCGAGGGCGGCCTCGACGCGTTCCACGACACGCTGCTCAAGCTCTTCAGGGGCGAGAACGTCGGCAAGCTCGTGCTGCAGGTCGCAGACGGCTAGAGCTAGAAGCTCGGGTCGAGCTCGCCGCGGCGCACCAGGCGGCGCGCGAGCGCCTCGAGCACCTTCCACGTGATCGCCACGTTGGTCTCGGCCAGGCGCCGGAACTCCCACGACGTCATCCCGTAGCAGCGCAGCTCCGTCTCGGCCGTGACGGTCGCCGTGCGCGGCGTCTCGAGGATCAGCGCGACCTCGCCGAAGTGATCGCCCGGGCCGAGCTCGCCGATCTCGCGGCCGCGCGCGGACACCTTCGCCCGGCCCGCCTCGACGACGAAGAAGCCGACCCCGACCTCGCCCTCGCGGGCGATCGTCGTTCCGGCGGGGAAGGTGCGCTCGCTCATGCCGGCGGCGATGCGGCTGAGGTCGCGCCGCGCGAGCTCCGCGAACAGCGGCGCGCGCCGGAGGGCCTCGACGGGGACGCCGGTCACGTCAGCGCGCCCTCAGCGCGACGGGCCGGACGAGCCTCGGCGCGGCGGGGCGCGCGCGCTCGCCGCCGATCGCCGCGCGCACGTTGAGCGCGGTGACGCGAGCGTGCCAGCGTGCGCGCGCCCGCCGGCTCACCTGCCGGTCGGCGATGAAGATCAGCCGCAGCTCACCACCCGCGCACAGCGCCGTCACGTCGAAGCACGACCGGCGCCGCCCGACGCCGAGGTCGCGGGCGAACCTGACCGCGTCGTAGAAGATGGCGCGCCGCTCCAGGGCCGGCAGCGCGGCCAGCGCCTCGGGCACCGGCTCCTCGGGCGCGTAGACGGTCCCTCCCGGGAGGACCTCGTCGAACGTGCGACGCACGGCGGCGACGTCGACGGGCACGATCGCGGTGAGCAGGTGCGGGCTCGCGCGCCCGAGCAGGTCGCCCTGGCCGGCCGCGAGCAGCGCCTCCTCGCCGTCGGGGCAGTCGCGCAGGCGCATCTCGGCGACGAGCCCCCCGCTCACGCGCTGCAGCCACTCGGCGGTGACGCGCCCGCTCGACCCGGACGGCTCGAACCACACGACCCGGTCGGGTCCGACCCACGCGGCGGCGCCGGCCTGCCCGAGCCGGCGCGCGATGCGCTCTGCGAGCTGTCCGAGCCGCCAGCGGTTGCCCTCCTCGCGCGAGCGGGCGTCGAGACGCTCCGGCCCGGTCGCCGAGGCGATCCGCGCCGAGCCGACGCGCACCGGCTCGCGCACGTGCCCCAAGCGGCGCAGCCACTCGAGCGTCAGCAGCGCGGTACCCGGCTCGCCGTGCGCGCGGTCGGCGCGGATGAGGCGGTTCAGCGCGGCGGCGCAGACGCCCGTGACCAGCGCGACGGCGGCCAGTCGCTGCGCGTCGCCGTCGGCCAGCGTGCCGACGGCGGCCAGGCCCGCCAGACAGGCCACCCCCGTGCCGATCACGGCCGCGTAGGAGCGCGCCGCGAAGGCCTGGATCTGCTCGCGCGCCAGGACCGACCGCGCGAGGAAGAAGGCCAACAGCGCAGCCGACAGGCCGCCCAGCGCGTGTCCATAGAACGCGATCGAGATCGCGTCGGCGAGAGCCCAGAACACCAGGCCGAGCAGCCAGGCCAGCACCCACGTCTGGCGCTCGAAGCGCCGGCGCAGATTGGTGAACAGCCGCAGCTCCAGGCGCTTGAGGTCGAAGTAGAGCAGTCGCGCCCAGTCGGCGGCGGCGCGGATCGTCGGCATCGACAGGAAGAGCACCACCACCGCCCGGGAGTCGGTGCGCGCGCCGTGCAGCAGCGCGAGCACGGCGAGCGAGTCGAGGCCCATGACCGCGTGCGACGCCCCGCCGGCGAGCCATTCGCGGCCGGCCCCGCGCAGCGAGCGGCGCAGCGCGCGCACGCCGAGGTGGGGCAGGGCGTCGAAGCCGAGGAAGTGGTAGACGCGATGCGTGTAGTGCACGGTCAGCGCGGTCGTCGTCGCGGTGACCAGCAGCGACGAGACGACCAGCGCCCACACGCCGGCGGCCGGGTAGAGGGCGAGCATCGTGGCCAGCCCGAGCAGCTCGGGCGCGATCGTCGCGGACAGCGGCCGATAGACCCGGCGCATCGCGTAGATCCCCGAGTGGTAGCAGCGCGTCGGCAGGTCGACGGCGACGCGCAGCAGCAGCGTGGCGGCGAATGCCTCGGCCGGGCCGAGTCTGCCGGCGATCGCGAGCCCCGCCGTCCAGGCGATCGCGGCGACGCCGGCGAGCGCCGCCGGCACGGCCGCGAACGTCAGCCAGCCGGCGATGGCGGCGGGGATCCGGTGCGGCTGGCCGGAGCGGTGCAGGTCGCGGACCTGGGCGCGCATCGCCTCCAGGGCGCCCCACCAGAAGTGCGAGATCAGGCTGGTCGACGCCGCGGCGACGACGACCAGGAGGAAGTTGTCCCAGCCCAGCCCGCGGAACAGCAGCAGCACGAGAACCGCGTGGGAGGCCGACTCGACGAGGTACGTCAAGAAGAAGTAGCGCAGCCGGTAGAAGGCGTAGCGCCACAGCCGTCCGCCGAGCATCGCCTCGTCGAGCGTCACGATCCGCGCCTCGCGCCCGGCCTGGCGGTGGAACCAGCGCTCGACCTGGTTCATCGCCCGCTCCCGCGGGTGTTGCGGGCGGCGACGAGCGAGACGAGCCCGTAGTCCTGGCGCAGCGCGCGGTAGGGAACCTCGCGGAACGCGCGCGCCCCGGATCGTCCGCTCACCGCCTCGGCCACCATGCGCGCGATCCAGTAGTCGAGCTGCTGGAGCTGGCGCCGGTCGGTCACGACGCGCCGCAGGCGCGCGGCCGCCTTGTGCTGCGTGAGCGCGATGCGGGGGTCGATCGTGCGGTTGACGACTGCGCACACGGTGCGCGCCATCTCGTCGCGGCCGGCGCCCCGGAGCGTGCGCGCGGTGGCCCGCGTGCGCCGGTCGATCTCGCGCAGCAGGCTGCGGACCTTCGGCGTGTCGAGCCCGACGGTCCCGTCCGCCGCGACGCGCATGCCGAGGAAGGGAACCGCGGGAGCGCCCTTCGCCCCCTCCCATTCGGCCGACGGGCGACCCGACGGCGTCAGGTACAGCGTGCGCCGCTTGCGTTCGCTGACGGTCAGGGAGAGCCGGGCCAGGTGCGCGTCGATGACGGCATCGGCGTCGGCGGCGACCGCGGGATCGGGGTGGGCGAAGAGGAAGTCGTCGCCGTAGCGCGCATAGAACGCTCCGGGGACGCGCTCGAGCGCGCGGTCCATGTCGGTGAGGTAGAGGTTCCCGATCACCCCGCCCATCGGCTGGCCGGTGGGGAGGCCCCGGAGGCGGACCGCGAGGCCGCCCTCCTCCAGTCGCATCTCCGTCCGGATCGTGCCTTCGACGAGCGGCGGGAGCGGACGGCCGAGCTCGGCCTCCAGCGCCGGCCAGAGCGGCGAGTCCCGGCCGATCGGGATCGAGTCGAAGTACGAGTCGACGTCCCGGCGCAGGACATACACGCCGCGCTCGCGGGGGTCGGCGTGCTCGCGCCGCTGGGAGCGCAGGTACGCGGCGAGCTGCGCGATCGGCGACAGCCATGCGACCCCCTTGCGGTAGGAGAACACGCGGTCCGAGAGCCGCCCCGCGATCGCCTCCTGCACCACGTCGGCGACCACGCCGTGGACGATCAGGTCGGTCAGCCGGCAGGCGAAGACCTCGCGCCGCTTGCCTGCGACGAAGATCGTCCGCAGCTCGCCGGGCTCGAGCGCGTAGCGTCCGTGCGCCACGTCTCGCGCGAGCAGTCGCGCGACCTTCCCGCGGTTGATGACGATCGAGGCCAGCGAGACGTCGTCCTGGCGCAGCTCGTACAGGCGGCTGCTCAGGAGGTGGCGCTGG
>DASXRF010000131.1:0-3540 GCA_036506755.1 Solirubrobacteraceae bacterium
CGATGCCGTAGTCGCGCAGGTCCGCCGGCAGCCCGAGGCGCAGGTTGGCGTCGACGGTGTCGAGCCCGTCCTCCTGCAGCTTGTAGGCGCGCAGCTTGTTGAGCAGGCCGATCCCGCGGCCCTCCTGCGCCAGGTAGAGCAAAACGCCCTCGCCCTCGCGCTCGATCATGGCCAGCGCCGACTCGAGCTGCTCGCCGCAGTCGCAGCGCAGCGAGTGGAAGACGTCGCCCGTGAGGCATTCCGAGTGCACGCGCACCAGGACGTCCTCCTTGCCGGCGACGTCGCCCTTGACCAGCGCGACGTGGTGCTTGTCGTCGATGAGCGAGCGGTAGCCGACCGCGACGAAGTCGCCGAACCCGGTCGGCAGCTTCGTCGAGACCACGCGCTCGACGAGCTTGTCGTGCCGCCGCCGGTAGGCGATCAGGTCGGCGATCGTGATCATCTTCAGCCCGTGCTTGTGGCAGTAGGCCGCGAGGTCGTCGGCCCGCGCCATCGAGCCGTCCTCGTTCATGACCTCGCAGATGACCCCGGCCGGGATCAGCCCGGCCAGACGGGCGAGGTCGACCGACGCCTCGGTGTGCCCCGTGCGCTCCAGCACACCGCCGGAGCGCGCCTTGAGCGGGTTGACGTGGCCGCCGACGACGATGTCCTCGGCGCCCTTGAGCGGATCGATCGCGATCTGCATCGTGTGCGCGCGGTCGGCCGCCGAGATGCCGGTGGTCACGCCCTCGCGCGCCTCGATGGTCAGCGTGAACGGCGTCTGGTGCGGCGTCTCGTTCTTTGCGGCCATCAGCTCGAGGCCGAGCTCGTCGCAGCGCTCGGGCGTGAGCGCCAGGCAGATCCAGCCGCGCGCGTGCGTGGCCATGAAGTTGATCGCGTCGGGCGTGACGAACTGCGCCGCCATGACGAGGTCGCCCTCGTTCTCGCGGTCCTCGTCGTCGACGACGACGACCATCTTGCCCGCGGCGATGTCCTCGAGCGCCTCGTCGATGGTCGAGAACTTGATGTCAGCGCGAGTAGGCAACGAGCTTCTCCAGGTGCTTGGCGAGGACGTCAACCTCGAGGTTGACCGGGTTCCCGGGCGCGGCCGCGCCGAGCGTCGTGCGCTCGAGGGTCTCCGGGATCAGCGAGACCGCGAACCAGTCCTCGCCGATCTCAGCGACGGTGAGCGAGACGCCGTCGACGGCGATCGAGCCCTTCTCCACCACGTAGCGCAGCAGCGACGGGTCGGCGTCGACGGACACCACCCGCGCGAACCCCTCCTCCCGGACCTCGCGGACGACCCCGAGGCCGTCGACGTGGCCCTGCACGATGTGGCCGCCGAGCCGGTCGGCGGCGCGCAGCGGCAGCTCGAGGTTGACCTGCGACCCCGGCTGCACCTCCCCGAGCGACGAGCGGCGCAGCGTCTCGTGCATGACGTCGGCGCCGAACAGATCTCCTTCACACATCCCGACCGCGGTCAGGCAGACGCCGTTGACCGCGACCGAATCGCCCTCCGACAGCTCGCCCGCGAGCCGCGAGCGCACGCTCAGCCGCACCCCGCCGGCGTTCTGGTCGACGCGGTGCACGGTGCCGAGGTCCTGAACCAGTCCGGTGAACACGCGGCGCTCACCACTCCCGCAGGCGGGCGCTGACGAGCAGATCCTCGCCGATGCGGTCGCAGTCCAGTGTGAGCGCGCGCACGGCATCGGCGATCCGCTCGACGCCACCGCCCTCGAGCGGGTCGCGCGAGGCGCGACCGCCGACGAGCAGCGGCGCGAGGAACAGCCGCACCTCGTCGATCTCGCCGGCGTCGAAGAACGCGCCGGCCAGGTGCGGGCCGCCCTCGAGCAGGATCGAGGTGATCTCGCGGTCGCCGAGCTGGTCGAGCGCCGAGCGCACGCGGGAGTGCTCGTTCTCGCCGGCGGCGACGACGATCTCCGCCCCCGCCGCCTCGAGCGCGTTGGTCTCCTGGCGCGGGGCGGCGCGCGAGACGACGACGGTCAGCGGGGTCACGGACGCGGCTCGCACGAGCTGGCTGGTGAGCGGGAGCCGCGCCAGCGAATCGAAGACGACGCGTCGCGGCTGGCGGTGCACGCCCTCGACGCGCGCGGTCAGCTGCGGGTCGTCGGTCAGCGCCGTCCCGATCCCGACGGCGACCGCGTCGACCGCCGCGCGCCAGCGGTGCGCGCGCTCGCGGCTCAGCTCGCTGGAGATCCACTTGGAGTCGCCGGTCGACGTCGCCACCTTGCCGTCGAGCGTCATCGCCGACTTGAAGAGCACCCAGGGGCGTCCGCTCCGCGCGTGCTTGCGGAAGGCCTGGTTGGTCAGCCGCGCGCGGGCGGCGAGCTCGCCGTCCGCCATGGCGACCTCGATGCCCTCGTCGCGCAGGATGCCCAGCCCGCGCCCGCACGCCTTCTCCGACGGGTCGTCGGAGGCGACGACGACGCGCGCGATGCCCGCGGCGACGATCGCCTCCGTGCACGGCGGCGTCTTGCCGTGATGGCAGCAGGGCTCCAGCGAGACGTACAGCGTCGCACCGCGCGCCGCGGAGCCCGCCGCGGCCAGCGCGTTGATCTCCGCGTGCGGGCCGCCGTAGATCTCGTGCCAGCCCTCCCCCACGATCTCGCCGTCGCGGGCGACGACCGCCCCGACGTTCGGGTTGGGCGTGACCTGGCCGACGCCGCGCTGCGCGAGGTCGATGGCCCGCGCCAGCAGCGGCGCGTCGGTGGTGGTCAGGGCGGTCATTGACGCGCCAGTCAGGATACGCCGCCGCTGTCTGCGGCTAGCGGGCGCAGACCTTGCGGTCCAGGCGGTAGATCGTCATGACCGGCCCGGGGCGCTCGTAGGCGAGCGGGTAGTAGTCGAACGACCAGTCGAAGTTGAACGGCACCGGCCCGGCGCCCTTGCGGTACGGCGAGGCGCGGAAGGCGATCGCGCCGCGGGCGCGCAGGCGGCGGTAGTAGACGATCGCGTCGGGGACGTCGCCGGGCTGGGCGAACGCGCGCCCGGACTGCGTCGAGCCGCTGACGATCCAGCAGTAGCCGCCCTTCTCGAACTCGTCGATGAGGTCGGAGCGCAGCGTGCGCTCGTAGTCCTCGATGTTGACCACGCCGTCGGGCCCACGGCTCGTCGGGTACTTGATCCAGCGGTTGCCGTTGGAGGTCAGCGGCGACGGCGCGCCGACGTCCTGGGCCCAGCCGTCGGGGACGACGCCGGGCTCGACGACGATCTTCGACCCCGCCGGCGCGTGGTCGATCAGCCAGGCGCGCGCGACGTTGCGGGTGTCCTCGCGCGACAGCACGAGGTCGGCGTGCACGCTGTAGAGCAGGCCCTGGACGCACAGCGCGGCCACCGCGAGCGCCGTGAGCGTCGGGCGCAGGATGGCGCGGCGGGCGGCGAGCGCGTCGACGGCCCGCAGCGCGGCGTACGCGGCCACGAGGCAGACGATCGGGAAGACCGGAAGCAGCCAGCGCCCGAAGTAGCGGCCCTGCGTGCCCATGAAGAGCAGGAACAGGACGGGGGCAGGCACGAGCACCCAGAACAGCCGCGGGCGCTGCC
>DASXRF010000132.1:0-4155 GCA_036506755.1 Solirubrobacteraceae bacterium
GCTCGTCACATAGAGGTGAAAGCCGGTCGAGCTGCCGCCCTGGCTGAGCGCGTAGCGCGTGCTGCCGGTCGAGGTCAGGCGCACCCATGCCTCGAGGCTGAACGATCCGCTGGGCGCGAACCCGCTGCCCAGGTCCAGCCAGCCGCCCGCGAAGCCGCTCGCGGTGTCACCGTCGCCGGCCAAGGCGCCGGGCGCGCCGGCGGAGACGGCGCCGCTCCAGGCGCCGGCGGCGCCGCCGATCGCGTCCAAGGCCAGCGGGCCCGGCGCGTCGCCGAGGCGCCACCAGGCCGACGGCGCCGAGGCGGCCACCGCGCCGGCGTAGGGCGACGCGAAGGCCGCCCCGGGCGCGAGGCCGGTGAAGGCGACGGCGAGCAGCGCGGCGCCGAGCGTGCGCCTCATGGCCGGCGCCTCACGCGCTCGCAGTCGCGGGCGATCCGGTCGCCGCGGTGGGCGGTCACCTTGTCGCGCCCGGGGCCGCAGCGGATGACGTTGCCCGACCCGGCGACCGCCTGGACGTCGTCGTCGCCGCCGCCGGCGTCGACGACGTTGCGCGCGCGGCCGCGCAGCCGGATGACGTCGCGCCCACCGCCGCCGTTGATCGTGTTGGCGCCCGTCCCGCCGGTGATCGCGTCGTCGCCGGGCCCGCCCTCGATACGGGTCGGTCCCGGGCCGCCGTAGATGGTGTCGTCGCCGGGTCCGCCGTCGAGCAGGTCGGCGGCGTCGCTGGGCGCGTCGGGCTGGCGACGGCCCCAGATGATGTCGTTGCCCGCGCCGCCGAGGATGCGATCGGCGCCGACGCCGCCGAGCAGGTTGTCGTCGAGGCCGGTCCCGCGGCGCTCGCCGCCGTCGTCGGGGGCGAGGTACTTCATCCCGCGGAACGGATCGCCCACCGGCGGCTCCGCGATCACCTGCTCGCAGCCGCGCACGTCGCCGTCCTCGATCAGCTGGCGGTTGGAGATGCCGCCCGGCTCGTCGTAGGGGTTGATGAAGAGGACGTCGTTGCCCGCCCCGCAGTCGACGGCGGCCACGGCGCCGCCGGTGTTCGCGTAGATCGTGTCGTCGCCGCTGCCGCCGGTGAGCCGGTCGGGCCCGGAGTCGGCGTACAGCGCGTCGTTGCCGGGGCCCCCGTCGAGGCGGTCGCCGCCCGTCCCGCCGCGCAGGGTGTCGTCGCCCGGCCCGCCCATGAGACGGTCGTCGTCGGCGCCGCCGTCGAGCGTGTCCTCGCCACTGCCGCCGGTGACGACGTCGGCGCCGAAGCCGCCGCTGAGGATGTCGTCGCCCGGCCCGCCGCTGAGGCGGTCGATGCCCGAGGCGCCGTCGAGCACGTCGTCGCCCGGCCCCCCCCAGAGCCGGTCTGGGCCGGTCTGGCCGAACAGCGCGTCGTCGCCGGCGCCGCCGGTGATCCGGTCGTTGCCGCCGTGGCCGCGCACGAGGTCGGCCGCCTGCGTGCCGTGGAGGCGGTCGGGCGCGTCGGTGCCCGTGACCGTCCGGGCGGCGGCGGGAGAGGCCGCCGTCAGGGCAGCGGTGAGCAGGAGAGGGAGGAGCCGGGACGCGGCCATACGCGGGTTGACATCGAGCCCGCGGCCGGTCGGCGTGACCTTCGTCCAGCGCGCGTGGACGCTCGTCCACGCGTATGCGATAACGTACGGCTGTATGGCGACGGCGGTCGGTCCGCGAGTGAAGGCGCTGCGCGACGCGATGGGCCTGTCGCTGCGCGACCTGGCCGAGCGCAGCGGCGTCTCCGCGCCGATGCTCTCGCAGGTCGAGCGCGGCGAGACGAGCCCGACGCTGGCGGTGGCCGGCAAGATCGCCGGCGGCCTGGAGCTGCGCCTGTCTCAGCTCTTGCGCCTCGACGAGGGCGGCGCCGTCACCGTCACACGCGCCCGCGACGGGCGCCCGGCGGGCGGCGACCCCGCCGCGGGGCACCGCTACGAGGTCCTCACCGCGCCGCTGCCCGGCCAGCGCGCCGAGCTCTCGCGCCACGTCCTCGCGGCGGGCGGCGCCACCGGCACGCCCGCCGACCCGCCGATTCACGAGCCCGGGACCCGTGAGACCGCCCTCGTCGAGGCCGGCCGCGTGATCCTGCATTGCGACGGCGAGCGCTACACCCTGGATGCCGGCGACTGCGTGACCTTCGACGCCGACCTGCCCCACCACTTCACCAACCCCGGCCCGGGCGAGGCGCGCTTCCTCGCCGTGACGAGCGCCGGCCTGCGGAGGAGCTGAATGCCAGAGACGCTGTTCGACAAGATCTGGGCCGCCCACGAGGTCGCGCCCGGCCTGCTGTACATCGACCTGCACCTCGTCCACGAGGTGACCAGCCCGCAGGCGTTCGACGGCCTGCGGCTGGCCGGCCGGCGCGTCCGGCGCCCAGACCGGACGCTGGCCACCGCGGACCACAACGTGCCGACCGACGGCACCCCGACGGCCGCGCGCATCCGCGACGCGCTCTCGCGCGTGCAGGTCGAGACGCTCGAGCGCAACTGCGCGGAGTTCGGCATCCCGGTCTACTCGCTGGGCTCCGACCGCCAGGGCATCGTGCACGTGATCGGGCCCGAGCTCGGCGTCACGCAGCCGGGCATGACGATCGTCTGCGGCGACTCGCACACCGCTACCCACGGCGCGTTCGGCGCGCTCGCCTTCGGCATCGGCACCAGCGAGGTCGAGCACGTGCTGGCCACGCAGTGCCTGGTCCAGCGCAAGCCGAGCTCGATGCGGATCCGCTACGAGGGCGAGCTGGGCTTCGGCGTGACCGCCAAGGACCTGATCCTCGGCACGATCGGCCAGATGGGCGTCGACGGCGCGGTCGGGCACGTCGTCGAGTACGCCGGCCCGGCCATCGAGCGCCTGTCGATGGAGGGCCGGATGACCGTCTGCAACATGACGATCGAGGGCGGCGGGCGCGCGGGGATGATCGCGCCGGACGACACGTCGTTCGCCTGGGTCGAGGAGCGCGGCGTGACCGTCGACGACGCGTGGCGCGCGCTGCCGACCGACGCGGGCGCGAGCTTCGACCGCGAGGTCGTCGTCGACGCGGCCGCGCTGAGCCCGCAGGTCACGTGGGGGACGAACCCCGAGATGGTCGTCGGGGTCACCGAGCGCGTCCCCGAGCCCAAGGACGACGGCGACGAGCGCGCCCTGCGCTACATGGCGCTCGAGCCGGGGACGCCGATCATCGACATCCGCCTCGACCGCGTCTTCATCGGCTCGTGCACGAACAGCCGGATCGGGGACCTGCGCGCGGCGGCCAAGGTCGTCGACGGCCGGCGGGTCAATCCCGACGTCCACGCGATGGTCGTGCCGGGCAGCGCCCAGGTGAAGGCGCAGGCCGAGGCCGAGGGCCTCGACGCGGTGTTCACCGCCGCGGGCTTCGACTGGCGCGGCGCGGGCTGCTCGATGTGCCTGGGGATGAACCCCGACATCGCCGCGCCGGGCGAGCGCGTGGCGAGCACGTCGAATCGCAACTTCGAGGGCCGCCAGGGCCGCGGCGCGCGCTCGCACCTCGTCTCGCCCGAGATGGCCGCCGCGGCCGCCATCGAGGGGCACTTCGTCGACATCCGGGAGTGGAGCTGATGGAGCCGATCACCACCGTCGCCGGGCCGGTCAGCGTCCTGCTGCGCGACGACGTCGACACCGACCAGATCATCCCCAAGCAGTTCCTCAAGCGGGTCGAGCGCACCGGCTTCGGCGAGTTCCTGTTCTACGACTGGGCCAAGGAGCCCGGCTGGGAGCTGCCGAAGCGCTCGATCCTCGTGACGGGGCGCAACTTCGGCTGCGGCTCGTCGCGCGAGCACGCGCCGTGGGCGCTGGAGGACTACGGCTTCCGGGCGGTCATCGCGCCCTCGTTCGCCGACATCTTCCGCTCGAACTGCACGAAGATCGGCCTGCTGCCGGTGGCGCTCGACGACGAGAGCGTGAAGGCGATCGCCGAGGCGGGCGAGTGCGAGGTCGACCTCGAGGCCCAGACGGTCACCTGGCCCGGCGGCAGCGCACGCTTCGACATCGACCCCGACACCAAGCACCGCCTGCTCAACGGCCTCGACGACATCGGCCTCACCCTCCGCCACGACGACGAGATCGCCGCCTACGAGCGGACCCGCCCCTCCTGGCTCCCGTCGCTGTCATAACGCGAAATGCATGGCAGCTGAGCGGCTC
>DASXRF010000133.1:0-8613 GCA_036506755.1 Solirubrobacteraceae bacterium
GCCGTCGAGTACGAGGACCGCCAGCAGATCATGGCCACCTTCGGCCAGGCGCCACCCGAGGCCGTCGCCGCGTTCCTCGAGAAGCGCCCGGCGCGATTCGCGGACTAGGCTGGAGCGTCATGGCCCAGGTCACGACGCTCCCGAACCCGCGCGTGTACGGCTTCTACAAGGTGGCCGGGGCGTCCGAGCCGGGGAGCTACACCTGGACGCTGGACGCGGCGGTGACGAACGGCGGAGGCATCGCGCGCTACTCCGGCGTCAGCACCGCCTCGCCACTTGACGCACCGGTCCAGAAGTCCGCCGGGACCGCCGCGACGAGCGCGACGGTGCCCGGCATCACAGCGGCAACGCCGGGCGCCATGGTCGTCGGCTGCATGGGCCCCAACGCCGCGCCGACGACGTTCACGATCACCTCGCCCGCCGGGATGACCCAGGCCTGGGACATCGGCGGCAAGCGACACGAGCTCGCCGACGCGAACCAGCCCACGCCGGGCGCGACCGGCGCCCGGACGTGGACCTTCAGCTCCGCTCGCGAGTGGGCCGGCTGGCTGACCGCGCTGCGGCCGGCCTGACGCCTCAGCCCACTGGCGCCGCCTCGCGGCGCGAGGCCAGCCGTCGCTCGGCGTACTCGCGTCCCTTCTCGGCGTCGCCCATCGCGAGCCCGGCGACGTCCGCCAAGGTGACGACGCGGCCGCCGCCGCCCCACGACCCGTCGGGGACCTCGGGCGTGAAGACCCAGACGCGCATCGGGTCGCGCGGGTGGGCGCCGTCCTCGGCGTCGAGGACCGCCTCGGTCAGGGCCGCGGTGATCGCCGAGCGGCGCTCCTCGTCCCACTGCCCCTCGGGGACCGACGCGACGAAGCGGTAGCGCGGCTCGGTGGCCGGCGCGCCGGCGACGTAGACGTCGGCGGGGCGGTGCAGGAAGACCCAGGCGATCGAGCGCACCGCCTCGTTGGTCGGATCCGCTCCCTCGTGCTCGATCAGCAGGTCGGTGACCCGCGCGAGCAGGGCGCGCTCCGCCTCGGCCGAGAGGGCGCCTTCAGGGATGTACGCGTCGAGCATCGGCATGCCGGGCCTCCTGGCTTGCGTTGACGAACCGAGCCTATGAAAGTTGAGTTGTGATTGTCAACTCAGCTAATGTGGGTATCGTGGCCGTCGACCGGTTCAGCGCCGGACTACATCCGGATCGCCTTGACGTCGAGGAACTCGTCGAGGCCGTGGCGGCCGAGCTCGCGGCCGTAGCCGGAGTGCTTGACGCCGCCGAACGGCGCCAGCGCGTTGAACGCCGCGCCGTTGATCTCGACCATGCCGGTGCGGATCCGCCGCGCCACGCGCTGCGCGCGCTCCGGGTCGGACGACCAGACGCCGCCCGACAGGCCGTAGATCGAGTCGTTGGCGATCCGGACCGCGTCGTCCTCGTCGTCGTAGGGGATGATCGAGAGCACCGGGCCGAAGATCTCCTCCTGGGCGATCGTCATGTCGCTGCGGACGTCGGAGAACACGGTGGGGCGCACGAAGTAGCCGCGCTCGAGCCCCTCGGGCGGCTCGGGGCCGCCGGCGACGAGCCTGGCGCCCTCCTCGAGGCCCTTGACGATGTAGGCGCGCACCCTCTCGCGCTGGGCCGCTGACACGAGCGGCCCGACCTGCGCCGCCGGGTCCAGCGGGTCGCCCAGCGCGTGCTGGTCGGCGGCGGCCGCGGCGATCGCCTCGACCTCGGACAGCCGCGACCGCGGCACGAGCATGCGGGTCAGGGCGACGCACGTCTGTCCGGAGTTGAGGAAGCAGTTGCCGACGCCGTTGACCACGGCGGCCTCGAGGTCGGCGTCGTCGAGGATCACGTTGGCCGACTTGCCGCCCAGCTCGAGTGCGACGCGCTTGAGCGTGCCGGCCGCCACCTGGGCCACGCGCCTGCCCGCGCCGGTCGAGCCGGTGAAGGAGACGACGTCGACGCCCGGGTTCGCGGCGATCGCCTCCCCCACGACGGGCCCCAGGCCGGTGACGAGGTTGAACGCGCCGCCCGGGAGTCCCGCCGCGTCGATGATCTCGGCCAGCACGAACGCGTTGAGCGGGGTCACCTCGCTGGGCTTGAGCACGACGGTGCAGCCGGCGGCAAGGGCCGGGGCGACCTTGGCGGCGATTTGGTGCAGCGGGTAGTTCCACGGGGTGATGCAGCCGACCACGCCGGCCGGCTCGCGCACCACCAGCGCGTTGCCGATCCGCTCCTCGTGCTCGCCCTGCTCGCGCAGCAGGCTCGCCATGGCCGCGAACGACATCCGCGGCAGGCCGGCCTGGATCAGGATCGCCTGCGAGATCGGCATGCCGAGCTCGCGGGCCACGAGCGCGGCGATCTCATCGGCGCGCTCCTCGAGGCCGGCGGCGATCGCGTCGAGCGCGTCGGCGCGCGCCTCGACCGTGGTCTGCGACCAGGTCTGGAAGGCGGCTCGCGCGGCGACGACGGCCCGGTCGACGTCCTGGGCGGTCCCCTCGGGGATGCGGCCCATGACCTCCTCGGTCGTCGAGTCGATCACGTCGAGCGTGCCGCGGCCGCTCGACTCCACCCAGCGCCCGCCGAGGTAGAGGCGGTCGCGGACGATCGGTCCGCCGGCGCGCGGGTTCGCATGCGTAAGGGTCATCGTCGTTGCTCCTCGGTTGTCGAGTCGGAAGGTCAGGCCGCGACCGTCGCGGCGCCGGTCAGCCCGGCGGACATCGCGTCGGCGGTGCGATGGGCGAGCGCCATGATCGAGACCATGGGGTTCACGCCGACGGCGCTCGGGAACGCGCTTGCGTCGCCGACCCAGACGCCGGCGGTGTCGTGCAGCTCCCCCCGCGGGTTCGCGACGCTCGTGCTCGGGTCCGCGCCCATGCGGCAGCCGCCCATCTGGTGCGCGCTGAAGAGGCCCATCCCGCCGGCCCGCAGCGGCAGCCGCCGGACCTGCGCGATGAACGCCTCGAGGTGGTCGCCGCGCCGCCAGCGCGGCGCGCCGGCCGCGATCGAGCAGATGGTCTGCGCGCCCGCGGCCTCGTGCATCCGGATGCACGCCTCGAGGGCGTCGCGGAGGTCGCGCTCGTCCGCGGGGTCGGTCACCGCATAGTGCAGCAGCGGCTCCCCGTCGGCGTCGAGCGTGATCCGGCCGTGCCCGCGGGTCTGCGCTCGGCCGACGGCGATCACCGCGTGCCGCAGCTCGGCGACCATCTCCTTGTGCTCGCGGCCGACAATCGGAATCGCCGAGCAGATCTGGCCCGGCCCCCACTGGATGCCCTCGATGAGAAAGCCGGCGCCGTCGCCCGCGTCCTCGAACTCGTGGCACTGCCACGCGTGCGGCGGGCCCCACCACTGCTGGACGTCCTCGTCGTAGGAGCCGATCACCGCGAGCGCGGCGTGGTTGAGCCAGTGGTCGCCGACCGCCGGGCCGCCGATCCCCGAGCGCAGCAGCAGCGCGGGCGACTCGATCGCGCCGCAGGCCACGACGACCTGCGGGGCGCGCACGGTCACCTTCGTGCTCGCGCCGGACGCCGGGTCGGCGTAGATCGCCGCCACGCCGGCGGCATGGCCGTCCTCGGTGAGGATCCGCTGCGCCTTGGTGCGCACGAGGATGCGGGCGCCGGCCTCGTAGGCGTCGAGCAGCCACGTCTTGTCGCTGGAGCGCTTGGCGCCGGACGGGTCGCCGTACCCCATGTAGCCGGCCGCCTCGGGCGTGTACTTCTCGGGGTCGGCGTTGCGGACGACCTGGCGCCCGCGCCAGCCCAGCCGCTCGGCGCCCAGCTTCATCCGCTCCTGCGCGGGGCTCAGGTCGGTCGCCTGGTCGGTCGCGCCGATCCGGTCGAGCACGGCGTCCGTCAGGCGGTCGAACTCGGGCCCGTCCACGCCCTCGAGACCGAACTCGCGCGCCCAGCGCTCGCGCACCCAGGGCGGCGTGCGCAGGCAGTTCGTCCAGTTGACGACCGTGCCGCCGCCGAGCGCGGCGCCGGCCATGATCCCGAGGTTGCCGTCGACGGTCTGCTGCGGCCCGCCGCGCCAGTACATCTCCTGCCACGCCTTGAGCTCGAGCTGGCTGAAGTCCGCCTCGGTGAAGTAGCCGCCGCCCTCGAGCACGACGACGTTCAGGCCGCGCTTGGCCAGCAGGCCCGCGACGACGCCGCCGCCGGCCCCGGAGCCGACCACGCAGACGTCGGCCTCGAGCGTGAGCTCGTCGCCCTGCGGCACGAGCGGCTCGATCGGCTTCTCGGCCTTCGGCGCCACGATCGCCGGGCCCGGGTAGCCGAGCTGCGGCCAGTTGGGGTTGCGGCCCGTCGCGGGGTCCGGGGCGCCGTAGTGAAGCATCGCCGTCAGCGCGGCCAGCGCGCGGATGCCGCCGGCGGCCGCGGACGAGGCGAGCGACAGCGACCGCAGGATCTCCTCGCGCGAGAGCTGGGAGGGCGCGTGCGCGATGCCGAGGCCGTCGAGGGCGTCGAGCAGGTCCACGAGACCGGCCTGCTGCTCGACGGGCAGCGCGGCGATGAGCTCCTCGAGCGCGCGGTCGACGCCCTGGTCGCTCGCCGTGCGGGCCCAGAAGCCCGCCTCGTCCTCGTCGCGCTCGACGCGCGGCACGATGGTGTCGCAGAACGCCCGCAGCGCCGTCCGGCGCGCCTCGGTGAACAGCTCCGTCATCACGGGATCCTCTCTCTCGCTTCCGACCACGAGGTGTAGGATCACCCAAGGTCTACAGGTGCGCTAGTGGAGCAGGACCAGAACTTTCGGCACGAACCTCGTGATTCGTCACAAGACTCGACGGTCCGCCGCCTCGTCGCGAGCATGGCCGACCGGATCGAGCACGTGGTCGTCGCGCAGGACCTCGTGCGCGTGTTCCGCGAGGCGATCCCGGGCTTTCGCCGCCTGCCCGACACCGACCTCAGCGGAGAGATCGCGACGACGGCCCGGCGCAGCGTCGCGCTGTTCGCCACGCTCGTCCGTGAGGGCCGGCCGCCGGCCGATGCCGAGCTCGACCCCTTCCGCCGCGACGCCGAGGCACGCGCGGCCGAGGGCCTTCCGCTCGAGGACCTGCTGCACAGCTACCGCCTCGGCGCGCGCGTCGGCTGGGACGTGCTGGTCGGCGCGACGGAGCACGTCGACGAGCGGCTGGCGCTCGTCCCGGTCGCCGGTCTGCTGATGGATTACACCGATCGCGTCTCGGCCGCGGCGGCCCAGGCGTACCTCGAGGAGCGCCAGCAGGTGGTCTCCCAGCACGAAAGGCGTCTGCGCCGGCTGCTCGACGCGCTCTGCGGCTCGCTCCCGCTGACCGCGGACCTGCGCGAGCTCGCAGAGGACGTCGGCCTGCCGCTCGCCGACGGCTACCGGCCGTTCGCGGCCGCGATCCCCGGCGCCCCGGCGCGCGCGCACTTCGCCGCCGCCGCCGAGCTGCGCGGCCGCGGCGCGCTCGCGCTCGCCGAGGGCAGCCGGATCGCCGGCGTGGCGGCGGCGCCGATCGACGCGCCCGACGACTGGGTGCTCGTCGCCGCGCCGCAGACGCCTCGCCGCGACCTCGCCGAGGCCCTGGAGGAGGTGCGGCTCGCCGTCGGCGTCGCGCTGCAACGCGCTCTGCGCGGGAGCGTCACGCTCGACATGCTCATCCCGGACCTCGTGCTCGCCCGTAGCCGCGGCCTCGCGCGCGACCTCCGCCGGTCCGTGCTCGAGCCGCTCGAGCGCCAGGACCGCCGGAAGAACTCCGCCGACCTCGTCGGCACGCTGCGCACCTACCTCGACAGCGGCCTCGACCGCAACGTCACCGCCACGCGCATGCACGTGCACCCGAACACGCTCGACTACCGCCTGCGCCGCATCCACGAGCTGACCGGGCTCTCGCTGCGCGACACGCAGGACCTGCTGCGCGCGGCGATGGCGCTGGCGGCGACCGGCGGCGCCGGCGAATGACGACCCATCCCTTCCTCGCCGGGCGTGCGCCGGTCGCCATCGCGCACCGCGGCGGCGCCGGCGACGCGCCCGAGAACACGATGCCGGCGTTCGAGGCGGCCGTCGCCCTCGGCTACCGGTATCTCGAGACCGACGTCCACGTCTCGCGCGACGGCGTGCTCCTGGCGTTCCACGACGCGCGCCTCGACCGCGTGACCGATCGAACCGGCGCGATCGCCGCGCTGCGGCTCGCCGACATCGAGGCCGCCGACGCCGGCCACGCCTTCAGCGCCGACGGGGGGCGCACGTTCCCGTTCCGCGGCCGCGGCGTGACGGTTCCGCGCCTCGAGGACCTGCTCGTCCGCTGGCCGCAGGCCTGGCTCAACATCGACCCCAAGACCGACGCGTGCGTCCGGCCGCTCGCCGCCGTGCTCGACCGCCTCGACGCCTGGGAGCGCGTCTGCATCGGCTCGTTCTCCGACGCGCGGTTGCGAACGATCCGCGCGCTGAGCGGCGGGCGCGCGTGTACGTCCATGGGGCCCCTGGCCGTGACCGTCGCGCGTGCGGCGGCGGCGTCGGGCCGCGTGCCGCGCCAGCGCGCGGACTGCCTCCAGGTCCCGCTGCGGTGGGGGCGGATCGCCATCGTGACCGCGCGGCTCGTTCGCGCAGCGCACCGCGCCTCGCTGCCCGTGCACGTCTGGACGATCAACGACGCCCCGACGATGCGCGCCCTGCTCGACCTCGGCGTCGACGGCATCATGACCGACCGCCTCGCCGTCCTGCGCGACGTCTTTGCGCAGCGCGGACTTCAGCTTTAACTGAAAGAGGGGTCAGACCCCTCGGTCGCTGCCGCGTCAGCTGTCGAGCGCGGAGGCGACGAGGGCGACGACGGCGTAGACGCACAGGCCGACGCCGAAGGCCCGCAGGCCGCGGCCGATGGGCAGCCGGCGTCCGGCGCGCATCGCGTTCTCGTAGGTTCGCCAGCGCACGGTCGCGTCGGCGGCCAGCAGCGCGCCGGCGAGGATCGGCGGGACCGCGATCACCCACCGCCACACGTCGTGGTGGAACTCGAGCGCCTTCGCGGCGGCGACGCCGCCCGCCACCAATGCCAGCGCCGTCCGGATCCACGCGAGGAACGTGCGCTCGTTGGCGAGCGAGAAGCGGTAGTCGACGTCCTCTCCATTCCGGGATTGCACGCCGACATCATGCCTGGCGCGCCCGCCAGCGCGTCCCCGCTCCCGCGACGAGGCGGAAGAGCGCCGTCGAGGCGGGGAAGCGGTAGGCGGCGATCGTGTGCGGCGCGTAGAGGACCGCGTCGCTCGCCTCGAGCCACCCGGTGTGCACGCGCTGGTGCTGACCGACCACGCGCGGGGCGAACCAGTGCGCGGTCAGACCCGCGCGCCGGCCGCCGGGCGGGACGGTGTGCGCCGGCGGCTCGAGGCGGATCCCGTGGCGCGTGGCCTCGCCGACCCCGACGGGCACGACGACCGGGAAGCCGTCGGCGCCGACCCAGCCGAGGAGCACGTGAGGCAGGCGCCGGGCCCGCCGCGCCGCGCGCGCTGCGTCGATCCGCGCGGCCGTGCCGCGCGCCGGCGGGCGCTGAGGCGCGGGTGGGTCGCCGGGCCAGGGCGCGCCGCGGAGCTCGGGCTCGCCGCGGCATGCCAGGTCCGGCCAGGAGATCACCCGCTCGGCCGTGACGCGGATCTCCACGCGCAGCGCGAAGATGCGCAGCCACAGCTTCCAGAGCGGGTGCAGGTCGCGCCACGCCTCATAGCGCTCCCAGTGGTCGCTGACCGTCGCCGGGTAGTCGGGGATCGGCTCCGACAGGGTCGCCCGCCCTTGCACGAGGACGTACTCGTCGCGCCCGCTGGAGCCGTGGTCGCGGGCATGGAAGGCCAGCGCGACGTTCGGGTTGCGGGCGATGCGATCGAGCTTCTTCCACGCGCCGACCGAGCTGTTGACGGCGACGGTCCCGGCGTCGCGGTCGCGCATGCCGAAGTTCGTCACGGGGACGATCACCACGCCGCGCGCCGGGGTGATGTACGCCAGGGCCAGGGCCTGGTCGCCTTCGAGGATCTCGTCGACGGCGTCAGTCCAATACATGAGGTATGAATAGATGATATATCACACATTGCGCCCGGTTACGCTCGGCGGGTGGACCCGCTCTTCGAGTTGGCCCTTCTCGTCAAGGCCGGTCAGCGCGAGCTCGAGCGGCGCTCGAACGAGGCGATGCGGCCACTCGGGCTGACCGGTGCGCAGGCCGACGCCATCACCGTGATCGGACAGGCGGGACCCCTCTCGCTGAAGGACCTCGGCGAGCTGCTCATCGCCGAGGCGGGGCACCCGAGCCGCCTGGTCGACCG
The DNA here is from genome assembly GCA_036506755.1 of Solirubrobacteraceae bacterium. Classification (GTDB taxonomy): domain Bacteria; phylum Actinomycetota; class Thermoleophilia; order Solirubrobacterales; family Solirubrobacteraceae; genus DASXRF01. The sequence goes on from DASXRF010000133.1 coordinate 8,251, forward strand.
CCTCGTCGAGGCCGGCTTCGTCGAGCGCCGGGCGGCCGGGTCAGACCGGCGCCGGATCGAGCTCGAGCTCACCCGGCGCGGCCGCGAGCTCGAGCAGCGCATCCACGCCGCGCGACAAGGCGTCCTCGACCTCGGCCGCCAGCTCATCGGCGACCGCGACCTCTCCCCCGTCCTCGAGCTGATGCGCGAGCTCGTGCAGTACTCGGCGTACGCCGAGCTCATCGCACGGCGACGCGCGCTGGCCGAGCGCGGCGACTAGTGGGCGCGTCCATAAGTCCGGCGGGTCCACTAGTGCCGCGGCACTAGCTGTAAGTCCCGAGCAGGTTGTTCAGCCGTGTGATGGGCGGCTGGTGGCCGAGGGCT
>DASXRF010000134.1:0-3009 GCA_036506755.1 Solirubrobacteraceae bacterium
CGGTCGCCGGCACCGCAGCGGGCGGTCGCCGCGATCTGCCGGGCGAGCACGGCTTCCGCTTCTTCCCCGGCTTCTATCACCACGTCCCCGACACGATGCGGCGCATCCCGTTCCCGGGCAACGCCAACGGCGTGTGGGACAACCTGGTCGCGGCGAGCGGCGGCAAGTGGCTGCGCGCGGGCGATCGCGCGGACGCGGGACCGTTCGGGATCGGCCCCGACAACGAGCAGGTCATGACCGTCGACGGCCTGCGCCGCGTCCTCTTCGACGTCATCGGCCAGCGCGACGTCCCGCCGGACGAGCTCGCGTACTTCGTCGAGCGGCTGATGGTCTTCTTCACCAGCTCGGACGAGCGGCGCTTCGGCCAGTGGGAGCACGTCAGCTGGTGGGACTTCGTCAAGGCCGAGGACAAGTCGCCGCAGTACAAGAAGGAGCTCGCCGCGGGGCTGACGCGCAACCTCGTGGCAGCGAAGGAGACCGTCGCCAGCACGCGCACGATCGGTCACATGGGCGAGGCGTTCGTCTGGAACATCCTCGGCCGCGGCAACGACGGGGCGCCCGACCGCGTCCTCAACCTCCCGACCAACGAGGCGTGGATCGACCCGTGGGTGACGCACCTGCGCGGCCTCGGCGTGCGCTTCGCGGTCGGCCGGACGGTCGAGGGCCTCGACGTCGACCGTGGCCGGATCGCCGCCGCCGTCATGCGCGACCGCCACCGCCGCCGGCACCGCATCGCCGCGGACTGGTTCGTGCTGGCGATGCCGGTCGAGCGCGCCCGCAGGGTGCTCGGCCCGCCCGTGCGCGCGCTGGACCCGGCGCTCGACGGCCTCGACGGTCTCTTCGTCGACTGGATGTCGGGAACCCAGTTCTACCTGCGCCGCAAGGTCGACATCACGCGCGGCCACATGACGCTCATGGACTCCCCGTGGGCGCTGACCGCGCTCACCCAGGGACAGTTCTGGGGCAGGCGAGACTTCGCGCGCGACTACGGCGACGGGTCGGCGGTGGACTGCCTGTCGGTGGACATCTCGGACTGGGACACGCCGGGGATGCTCTACGGCAAGCCGGCGAAGAAGTGCACGCGCGAGGAGGTCGCGCAGGAGGTCTGGGCGCAGATCAAGACCCACCACACGGCCGGCGACCAGCTGACCGGCGACATCCTGCACTCGTGGTTCCTCGATCCGGGGATCGCCTGGGTGCGCAGCCGCGGCGAGAACCGCAACGACACGCCGCTGCTGGTCAACACGGTCGGCACGTGGGAGAAGCGCCCGCGCGCGCACACGCAGGTCCCGAACCTCTTCCTGGCCGGCGACTACGTGCAGACCGACGTCGACCTGGCGACGATGGAGGGCGGCAACGAGTCCGGGCGCGCGGCGGTCGCGGCGCTGCTGCACGAGGCCGGGTCGGCGGCGGCGCCGCCGCAGATGTACAAGCTCTACGAGGCGCCCGAGCTCGCCGAGGTCAAGGCGATCGATGCGCAGCGCTACCGCGCCGGCCAGCCGAACGTCCTCGACGTCGGGTGAGGGTCGAGCGCGTCGACGCGATCGTCGTCGGCGCGCGCTGCGCGGGCTCGGCGGCGGCGATCGCGCTCGCCCGCGCCGGGCGGCGCGTCGTGGCGCTGGACCGCGTGCGCTTCCCGGCCGACACGATCTCCACGCACCTGCTGTGGCCGGGCGGAATCGCGGAGCTGCAGACGCTGGGCGCGCTGGCGCGGGTCGAGTCGCTCGGCGCACCGGCGCTCCCGCGCGCCCTCGCCGGCGCGGGCGGCCTCGAGGTCCGCGGCGACTTCACGCCGATCGACGGCATCGCCCACGCGATGTGCGTCCGGCGCACGGGCCTCGATGCGGCGCTCGTCGCGACGGCGCGGGACGCCGGAGCGGAGGTGCGCGAGGGCGTCCGCGTCCGCGAGCTCGTCACCGCCCGCGGCCGGGTCGCCGGGGTGCGCTACCGGGACGCGGACGACCGCGACGTCGAGCTGCGCGCGGCGCTGGTCATCGGCGCGGACGGTCGCCGCAGCACGGTTGCGCGCCTCGTCGGCGCCGAGCGGCCCCACCGGTCGAGGCCGAGCGGGCGCGCGTGCTTCTACGCCTACTGGGAGGACGGCCGGCGAGAGTGGCGCGCCACCGCCGCGCAGTGGCGCGAGGGCGCCGAGCTCGGGACGGCGTTCCCGTGCGACGACGGGCTCGTGCTCGTGCTCCTGCAGCCACCGGTCGAGCGGACGCCGGAGTTCCGCGCCGGCCTCGCGCCGACCTACCGGCGCACCGTGGCCTCGATCCCCGGCCTGGCCGCGCGGCTGGACGCCTGCCGTCAGGCGAGCAAGGTCCGGGCGGCCACCGACATCCAGTCCTACTTCCGCCGCTCGACCGGACGCGGCTGGGCGCTGGCCGGCGACGCCGGCCACTTCAAGGACCCGGTCACCGCGCAGGGCATCCGCGACGCCCTGCGCTACGGGCGGACGCTCGCCGAGGCCGCCGCCCCGGTGCTCGACGACGCCGGCTCCCTCGACGCCGCGCTGCGGCGCTGGGAGGGCGAGCGCGACCGCGACTGCCTCGAGGTCTACCAGTGGACGAACCTGCTCGCCCGCGGCGAGCCGATGTCGCCCCTGGAGGTCGAGCTCTACCGCGTGGCCCAGGACGACCCCGCGGTCGCGCGGCAGCTGCTCGACGTGTTCGCGCGCACCGCGCGCCCGGCGAGCGTCCTGTCGGCGCGCCGCACGCTGCGCCTCGCCGGCCGCGCGCTGGCACGGCGCGGCAGCGACCGCACGGCGACCGTCGCAAGCGCCGTGCGCGACGTCACGACGGCGATCGCCGACTGGCGCGAGCGGCGCCTGGTGCTGTGACGAGGCCGCGATTTGCGGGGAGCGACCCGCGTTGTCGGCGTTTCCTCTCCACCGCGCAGATCGCGATTCGGGCCAGGAGGTTGGCGTGCTGTCGTCGGCGGGCCCGAACGGGACGCAACTTGCCGAGGTGGTGCGCCACGTGTAGGTTCGCGGGCGCACGCCCATCCCTG
>DASXRF010000135.1:0-3202 GCA_036506755.1 Solirubrobacteraceae bacterium
TCGGTGCTGGCGGCGAACGACACGGCGAGCTCGCCGGCGCCGGCGGGCGTCACCCGCGGCAGGACGCGGAACTCCTCGCCGAGCACGGCGGCGATCCGGGCGCGATCCCCGTCCGCCGCGGCGACCGCCTGCATGCGGCGCTCGAGCTCCGCGAGCACGGTGCTCGGGACGGCCGCGGACACGCCGAGCATCGACGCCCGCCGGAGGGCCGCGTCGAGCGCGTCCGCGGGGCCCGCGGCGATCGCGGCCGCAAGCGCCGACCGGGCGCCCTCGAGCGCGCCGACGGCGATGCCGGCGCGCGCGGCGAGGTCGGCCCCGTCGAACCCGGTCCCGCCCGTCTCCCCTGGCAGCGCCAGGTCGCGCGCGTCGAGGGCGCGCGCCCCCTCAAGCAGCTCGCGCAGCGCGCGCGCGATCTCGACGAGCTCGGTGAGGCCGAACTCGGCGGCGCCCCACGCCGGATCGCGAGCGAGGTCGAGCGCCGGCGTCGCGGCGTCGGGAACGCCGGCGGGTCGCACCCGAGCGAAGTGGTCGAGCAGCCGCAGCTCGAGCTCGCTCGCTCCGGCGGGATCCCCGGTCGGCGCCATCGCGACGACGTCGAGCGCCGACAGGCTCAGCACGCGGAGGTCGGCGTCGGCGCTCGCCTCGCCGCCGGGCCACGTGTAGCGGGCGCGAACGCGGACGCGCACGGCGGGGCCGAGCACGCGGGCCGCCCACGCCTCGAGCGCCGGCTCGACCGCGGCGCGAACCTGCGTGGCGTCCGTCGGCCAACCCTCGGCGCGCGCCGCCGGGTCGAGGAGCACGAGCAGGCGGTGCGTGCCGCCGGTGCCGGCGCGCGGCGTGCGGACGACCTCGACCTCCGGCGGCGGCGCCTCGCCGCGCGAGAGCGCGTCGACGGTGGCGCCGGCGCGCAGCGGGTTGCCGTGCACGAGCTGGTGGACGCTCTCGGCGACGAGCACGTCGCCGAGCGCGTCGACCGCGTCGTCGAGCGCACGCAGCTCGGCGTCGATCGCCTGCTGCTCGGGGCTGCCGAGCGCCGGCAACCCGAGCGCCGCGTCGCCGAAGGGGATCGTGCTCACGTCCCAGCGCGCCTCGGCGCTGCCGGTCCGCCAGCGGCGGCGCAGCGCGAGCCCGTCGACGACGTTGTTCGCGCGCACGGCCTCGGACACCGGCGGTGCCTGGCCGCGCAGCTCCTCCACCCGCGCCCGCGCTGCCGTCACGGCGGCGCGGGCCGCGTCCAGCTCGGGCTGCAGCTCGGTGATCGCCTGCTCGAGCGTGGCGATCTCGGGGTTGGCGACGGCGAGCTGCGCGGACAGGTCGCCGACCCGAGCGGCCGCGGCCGCCGCTCTGCCGTTGGCAGCGTCGACGGACGCCGACAGCGTGCGCACCTCGCGCGACTGCGACGCGAGCTTCGCCTTCAGCGCGGGGGAGATGCCGGCGTCGGGGATGTCGCCGTCGCCGAACTTCCACGGCGGGATGCGGGACGGCGCGCCGGTGTCCCCGCTTGCCTCGTCGAGCAGCGCCTGCAGCGCGGCCTGCGCCGTCTGCAGGCGGGCGGTCAGGGTTCCCGCGTCGGCGCGCGCCGCGTCGAGCTCGGCCTGCGCCGCCGCGCTGTCGGTTCGGAGCTGGTCCTTCGCGGCCCGGTCGGCATCGGGCAGCGCGGTGAGCTGCTGCTCGAGCTGTCCGAGCCGGTCGGTGATGTCGGTCTCGCGCGCCAGCGCGACGGCGAGGACGTGCTCGGCCTCGGTCAGGGCATCCAGTGGTGCGAGGCCACGCAGCGTGGCAATGAAGCGGTCCAGCACGAGCCCGGGGTGGTGCTCGTGCAGCCCGCGCTCGAAGCGATACCCGAGCAGCGCGCCGAGCGGCTGCCCGGCGCGCACGCCGTCGAGCAGGGCGAGCGCGAGCCGCACGCGCCGCGAGGAGAGATCGACTGCGAGCGGGCTGTCCTGCTCGCGACGGTGCGCGAGGTGGCCCGAACGCAGGACCGCGGCGGCGGCGGCCTGCCCCAACGACGGCGCGTGGATGTAGCCCTTCGTCGCCATCGCGATCAGCGGCGCCGGGCGCACGTCCTCGAGCACGCCGTAGCCGCCGATGCGGGCGCCGAGAGAGCGGTCCGCACGCAGCGCCGCGAGCCGACGGATGGCGTGCGCCCCGACCCAGGCGTCCAGCCGGTGCGAGGTGATGTCCAGGGCCCCGGCCGCCAGCCGGGCCAGCGCCGCCGACGGCAACCCGGCGAGGTGGCGCAGGCTGGCCTGGAGCTCGATGAGCTCGGCGAGCTGCGCGGCCGCCGCCGAGGATGACGCATCGCCGGATGCGCGCGCCTCGTCGAGGTGCTGGGCGAGCGTCTGCGCGCCCGTGACGCCGACGAGCGGAGCCGCCAGCCGGCTCCAGGGCCACGGCTCGCCCCCGCCGAGACCGGGCTCGGCGCCCTCGCCGGGCGCGACGCCGCCCCGTGCCCGCACGATCCGCACCGCGGTCGACGCGTACTCGCGCAGCAGGGCGTGGCGCAGCAGCGCGAACAGCAGCGTGTCGCCGCCCGCCGGCGGCGTTGCGGCACGGATCGCGTCCAGGCCGGCACTCGCCAGCCAGGCGATGTAGTTCGTGTCGGGCGCGAGTGGCTCGGACTCCGACGGTGCGGCCGTCACGAGCGGGCCCGTGAGCTCCGACGCGATCGCGTCGTAGCCGGCGCGAGCGAGCGCGGGCTCGATCCCGAGGTCCAGCGCCCGCACCGCAGCGAGCGCTGCCTGGCGGCGATCGAAGGTCGGTGCGTCCGGTGGCGGCAGCGCCAGACCGCGCGCGGCGAACCCGAGCGAGATGGGGCTCATCGCGAGCGCCTCGCCGAGGACGGCATCGATCGCCGCGCCGGCGCTCACGCGCGGCAGCGTGGCCACGGCGGCACGCCAGGCGGGCGCGAGCGAGCGCAGCAGCGGCGGCACCTCGGCGTCGACATCCGCCGGGTCCAGCAGCTTCCACTGCTCGAGCGACGTGACCGGGAGCACGCCGTAGGGTTGGCGCCCGAGCCGCAGCGTGGCAACCGCGCCGCGGTCGGTCACGTGGTCGAGGACGTGCGCGCGCGCCTGCGCCACGGCCGCGTCGGAGAGGCCGCCGACGAGCTGTTCCAGCATGTAGCCCCACGTGTCGACGAGCATCTGAAAGCGGAGAATTTTGGACGGGGACCGAGCAGGGAGTGTGGCCTCTCTGAGTC
>DASXRF010000136.1:0-5813 GCA_036506755.1 Solirubrobacteraceae bacterium
CTGCGAGGTCCAGGCGGTGAACGGGTCGTCGAAGCGGTCCCACATCAGCGTCGCGACGGCCGCGCAGCCGAGCGGCACGAGCGCGAGCCAGAGCGCGTCGGCGCGCAGCGGGAACCGGCCGCGCTCGTCGCGGCGGTCCTCGCGCGGGCCCCACACGTAGAGGATCACCAGCGGGACGAGCAGCATGACGCCGACGTTGCGCGTGGCCGCCGCCAGGCCGCCGAGGATTCCGGCCCACGCCCAGCGCCCGCCGCGCGCCGCCAGGAACGCCCCGACCGACAGCGCCAGGAACAGCGCCTCGGTGTAGACCGCCGAGAAGAACAGCGAGGCGGGGAAGAGTGCCAGCAGCCAGACGGCGCGCCGCGCCACGACCGCGCTGCCCGTCTCGAGCACGGCGAGCCGGTCGAAGAGGACGAGCCCGACCGCGAAGGCGACCAGCGAGATCAGCGTGCCGGCCACCACCGTCGAGCCGACGATCCCGTCGAGCGCGCCGGTGAGCAGCGGATACAGCGGGAAGAAGCCGGCCTGCTTGATCTGCGTGTAGCCGTGCCGGGCGATCTCGACGTAGTAGACGGAGTCCCAGCGCATGACGGGCGCGCCGACGACCTCGCCGACGCTGCCCAGCCCGGCCGTCAGGTTGGCCGGGTCGGCGCGCGCCCGCCAGCCGCTATAGCCGAGGGCCAGCATCGCCGGCACGCCCGTCGCCCAGACGACCAGCCGCGAGGCGAGCAGCGGCCAGGCGACCCCGCGCAGGACCGGGGCCCGCACGGCGGCGAGTGGCGAGCGGCGAGCGGTCGTCGAGACGGCCACGAGGGCGGTCACGGTAGCGTCGGCCCCCGATGAGCGACACCCGACCGTGGACCGGGCGGCGCCTGCACATCGTCGGCATCGGCGGGGCGGGGATGAGCGGCTACGCGCTCGTCTCGGCCGCGCTCGGCGCCGCGGTGAGCGGCAGCGACCGCGCCGACTCGCCCGCGCTGGCGCGCCTGCGCGCCGCCGGGATCGACGCGCGCGCGGGCCACGACGCGGCCAACCTGCCGCCCGGCGACGACGTCGACGTGGTGCTCTCGAGCGCCGTCCCGCCCGACAACGCCGAGCGCGTCGCGGCGCTCGAGCGCGGCCTCGCCGTCCACGCGCGCGCCGACCTGCTGGCCGAGCTGACCGCGCTCAAGCGCGTCATCGCCGTCGCCGGCGCCCACGGCAAGACGACGACGACGTCGATGGCCGCGCACGCGCTGATCGGCTGCGGGCTCGACCCCGGCTACCTCATCGGCGGGACGCTGTCGACCACCGGGACCAATGCGGCGTGGGGGACGGGGGAGTGGCTCGTCGTCGAGGCCGACGAGTCGGACCGCTCGATGCTGCGCCTGCACGTCGACGTCGCGGTCCTCACCAACGTCGAGCTCGACCACCACGCGGCGTACGCCTCGCTGGGCGAGCTGCGCGACGCCTACCGCGCCTTCCTGGCCGGCGCGCCCGAGGCGGTCGTCTGGGACCGGCCGGACGTGCTCGCGCTGCGCGAGGGCGCCGTCGTGCCCTACGACGCGACCGGCGTCGAGCTGCTGCCCGGCGGCTCGCGCTTCGCCTGGCGCGGCCACGAGGTGCGCCTGCGCGTGCCGGGCATCCACAACGCGCGCAACGCGGCCGGGGCGCTCGAGGCGTGCGCGCTGGCCGGCGCCGACCCGGCCGCGGCGGCGAGCGCGCTGGCCGACTTCGCGGGCGCGGGGCGGCGCTTCGAGCGGCTCGGGACGACGTCAGCGGGCGCCCTGGTGATCGACGACTACGCCCACCACCCGACCGAGGTCGCGGCGACCATCGACGCGGCGCGCACGCTCGACGGCGCGCGGCGCGTGTGGGCGGTCTTCCAGCCGCACCTGTTCAGCCGCACCGCGCTGCTGGCCCGCGAGTTCGGCGCGGCGCTGGCCCGTGCCGACGCGATCGCCGTGCTGGACGTCTACCCGGCCCGCGAGCGCGCCGAGGACTTCCCCGGCGTGACCGGTCGCCTGCTCGCCGAGACCGCTGCCGACGCGGCGGGCGGCCGGCCCGTGTTCTGGCTGCCGTCGTTCGCCGACGCGCGGCGCGTGCTAGCGCCGCGCCTGCGCCGCGGCGACGTCGTCCTCGTGCTCGGCGCCGGCGACGTCGATCGGCTCGGGCGCGCCCTCGTCGAGGCGTAGCCCGACGAGCACCGGCTCGTTGACGAGCCGCACGCCGAAGCGCTCGCGCACGCCGGCGGCGATCTCGCGGGCGAGCGCGACGAGCCGGGCGGCGCTGCCGGCGCCGCGGTTGGTCAGCGCGAGCGTGTGCTTGGAGGAGATCGCCACCGTCGCCGGATCGCCGTAGCCGCGGTGAAAGCCGGCGCGCTCGATCAGCCAGGCGGCCGAGGTCTTGACGCGCCCGTCGGGCTCGGGCCAGGCCGGCGGGTGCTCGTCCGTGCGCCGCTCGAGCGCGGCGAACTCCTCGACGCTGAGGATCGGGTTGGTGAAGAACGAGCCGGCCGAGACCGAGTCGGGGTCGGCGGGGTCGATGACCATGCCCTTGCCGCGGCGCAGCGCGAGGACCGCCTCGCGCACGTCGGCCAGGGGCGCCGTGGCGCCCACGTCGACGCCCAGCGCGCGCGCCAGCTCGGCGTAGCGGATCGGCGCCGACTGCTCGCCGGGGTGCAGCGCGAAGCCGACCGAGAGCACGACCCAGCGCCCGGGCTCGCGCTTGAAGCGGCTGGAGCGATAGGTGAAGCCGCACTCGTCGCCCACCAGATCGACGATCTCGTCCGCGCGGCGGTCGTAGACGCGCACGCGCTCGACGGTCTCGGCCACCTCCTGGCCGTAGGCGCCGACGTTCTGGATCGGCGTCGCGCCGACCGAGCCCGGGATCCCCGAGAGGCACTCGACGCCCGCGACGCCGCGCGCGACGCACTCGGCGACGAACGGGTCCCATGGCTCCCCGGCCTGGACGGTCACGCGCCCGTGGCCCGTCGGCTCGATGCCGCGCGAGAGCACGTGGACCACGGTGCCCGGGAAGCCCTCGTCGGCGACGACGAGGTTCGACCCGCCGGCGAGGACCAGCACCGGCGGCTCGGCGTCGCGGACGGCCGCGACGATCGCGGCCTCGTCGCGCGCCTCGACGTAGCGGGCGGCCGGGCCGCCGAGGCGCAGCGTCGTGAGCTCGGACAGGGGGCGCGTCACGCGCAGGAGGGTAGGGCGCAGGCGTCGAATCCCGGCAGTAGGAGTGCGACGGATCGCCGCTTCATCTGCCGCTGTCAACCGTTCGCGCCGGGGTACGCGGCGCTCTCTCGTGCAACGGATCGCTGCCTCAGCTCCCGGTTGGACCAGTCTGCGCCGCGGTGCGCGGCGCTCGGTCGTGCCGCGGATCCTCGACCATCCGGGTCTGCTCGCCGCGCCGCTCGTCGTCGTGGCGCTGCTGGCCGGCGCGTACCTGTGGCTGCGCGACTCGGCGCTCGTGCGCGTCGAGCACGTCACGGTCGTCGGCGCCTCGGGGCCCGAGGCGCCGCGCGTGCGCGCCGCGCTCGGCGACGCCGCGCGCGACATGACCACGCTGCACGTGCGCCTCCGCGCGCTGCGCGACGCCGTGCGCTCGTTCCCGACGGTGCGCGACCTGCGCGTGGACCGCGACCTGCCGCACGGGCTGAAGGTCGTCATCCTCGGCCGCCCGGTGGTCGCCGCCCTGAGCTCAGCCGGCGCGCGCGTGGCCGTCGCCGCGGACGGGACGCTGCTGCGCGGCTCGCCGGTGCCCCGCAACGTTCCGGCGGTGAGGATCGCCGCGCCGCCCGCCGGCGCGCGGCTGTCCGACCCGCGCGCCGAGCGGGCGCTCGCGCTCGTCGTCGCCGCCCCGAAGGCCATGCGGGCACACGTCGCGCGCGCCTTCCTCGGCGACCAGGGCCTCGAGGCGGACCTGCGCGACGGGCCCGCGGTGATCGTCGGCGACGGGCGGCGGCTGCGGGCCAAGTGGGTGGCCGCGGCGCGAGTCCTCGGCGATCCGGCCGCGCGCGGCGCGCGCTACGTCGACGTCCGCGTCCCGGAGCGTGCGGTGGCCGGCGGACTCTCCGAAGAGGAGGGGCAACCCTCGACTACAGGTTGAGGCCACTGAAATCGCGTTTCTGCTGCACAGGTCGAGGGTTCGCCGATCTGCAACGGATCTTGCTGCCCTAGACTCCGCGTTGACTTTCCGCGACCGCCGTGCATACCGTGCATCGCGGGTCGGGCGGGTGTGTGCCCGCAAAACTCTCAACTCCTACTCGAGGCCTCGGACGACATCATCATGCAGAACGGCGGCAGCTACCTGGCCGTGATCAAGGTCGTCGGCGTCGGCGGCGGCGGCACGAACGCGGTGAGCCGGATGATCGACGCGGGCCTGCGCGGCGTGGAGTTCGTCTCGGCCAACACGGACGCCCAGGCGCTCCAGATGACCGAGGCCGACATCAAGCTCAACATCGGCCACAACCTCACCAAGGGCCTGGGCGCGGGGGCCAACCCCGAGATCGGCCACGGGGCGGCCGCCGAGTCGCGCGACGACATCAAGGAGGCGCTCAAGGGCGCGGACATGGTGTTCGTCACGGCCGGCGAGGGCGGCGGCACCGGCACCGGCGCGGCACCCGTCATCGCCGACATCGCCAAGAACGAGATCGGCGCGCTGACCGTCGGCGTCGTCACGCGGCCGTTCGAGTTCGAGGGCTCGACGCGCTCGCGCCAGGCCGAGGAGGGCATCCAGCGCCTGCGCGAGGTCGTCGACACGCTCATCGTCATCCCGAACGAGCGCCTGCTCGCGGTCATCGAGCGCCGGACGTCGATCCTCGACGCCTTCAAGGAGGCCGACAACGTCCTGCGTCAGGGCGTGCAGGGCATCACCGACCTGATCACGATCCCCGGCCTCATCAACCTCGACTTCGCCGACGTGCGGACGATCATGCACGACGCCGGCAGCGCGCTGATGGGCATCGGCAGCGCGGCCGGGGAGAGCCGGGCGGCCGAGGCGGCCAAGGCGGCGATCTCCTCGCCGCTGCTCGAGGAGCCGGTCGATGGCGCCACCGGGATCCTGCTCAACATCACCGGGGGGCGCGACCTCGGGCTCTTCGAGGTCAACGAGGCGGCCGAGATCGTCAACGCGGCCGCCGACCCCAACTCGAACATCATCTTCGGCGCGGTCATCGACGAGGCGATGGGCGACGAGGTCCGCGTGACCGTCATCGCCACCGGCTTCGACCGCGGCCGCCCGACGCGCACCGCGCGCGACGAGGTCCGCCGCGGCCGCCGCGACCGCGACGTGCGCTTCGACGAGCGTCAGCGCAGCTCGCTCGAGATCTCCGACGACGAGATCGACATCCCGCCGTTCCTGCGCTAGCGGCGATCGACTTCGTCGATCGCCGGAGCCGTTATCGCGCGCGCGTCTTCAGCCCGAGTGGCCCAGCCGCCAGCGCGGCGGCGACGGGGCGAGCGTGACGCGCGCCGTCGGCGCGGTGGAGTGCTGGACCGCGGCGCCGCGCTCGGCCGGCGCCTCGGCGGCGACGCGCTCGGCGTCCTCGAGCAGGGCCAGGCGCTCGGCCAGCTCGTCGCGCACCGATTCGAGCTCGGCGACCGAGAGCAGGCGACCGCGCGGGGGCGGGGGCGGGGCGGCGAGGGGGTCGTCGGCGTGGGCGGCCAGGCGGCGCTGCAGCCGCGCGTCGCCGAGGCGACGCTCGAGCGCGGCGATCTCCTCGCGCAGCGCGCGCCGGCGGGCGGCCTCGCCGCGCGCGGGCGCGGGGGCGGCGCCCGCCGGCTCGCCGCTGACGAACAGCGCCGCGGCCACGTCGCGAACGTCGA
>DASXRF010000137.1:0-11335 GCA_036506755.1 Solirubrobacteraceae bacterium
GCCTACGCTCGCGCTGCCCCAACGCCGGCCTCGCTCAGCATGGCCCTGAGCGTACGCGCCGCGCGCTCGGGGTCATCTGCCTCGGCGATCGCGCGCACGACCGAGACGCGCCGCGCGCCGGCGTCGAGGACCGGCGCGAGGTTGCCCGCGTGCAGCCCGCCGATCGCGAACCACGGGACGCGCGCGCGAGCGGCCGCGTAGCGGACGAGGTCGAGCCCGACCGCCGGGCGCCCCTCCTTTGTGGGCGTCGCGTGGACCGGGCCGACCCCCATGAGATCCACGCCGGCCGCGGCGTCGATCTGCGCCGGGGTGTGCGTCGACAGCCCGACGAGGCGCTCGGGACCGACGGCCGCGCGCGCCTCGGCGACCGGCGCGTCGTCCTGGCCGACGTGCACGCCGTCGGCGCCCGCGGCCGCCGCGAGGTCGGGGCGGTCGTTGACGACGAACAGCGCGCCGGCGCGAGCGCACAGCTCGCGCGCGACCGCCGCCACGCGCAGCAGCTCGTCGTCGGCGAGCGCCTTGTCGCGCAGCTGGAAGAGGTCGATGCCGCCGGCCAGCGCGGCGCGCAGCACGCCGGGGACGGCGGTGGCGTCGGCGATGAAGTACAGCTGGGCAGCGGCGAGCCGTTCGCGGCGGTGCATGGCAGCGATATCGTGACTCAGCACGGGAGCCCAGAGGGCTGAGAGGGCGGCACCGGGCCGCCGACCGTCCGAACCTGCTCCGGGTCATGCCGGCGAAGGGAAACCACGAAAGACATCCACGCCGCCGACGTCCTGTCGGCGCCCTTGACGCCAAGCGGCTTCGTCCGGCCGCCGTTGACCGGACTGACGTCCTCGTCATCGGGGCGGGCCTGATCGGCCTCTCTGTCGCCTGGCGCGCCGCGCAGCGCGGTGCGCGCGTGACCGTGCTCGAGGCGGGCGCGGTCGGAGCCGGCGCCTCGCACGTCGCGGCCGGCATGCTCGCGCCGGTCACCGAGGCCGAGGTCGGCGACGCGGGGCGCCGGCTGCTCGAGCTCTCGCTGGCCTCGCTCGGGCGCTGGCCCGCGTTCGCCGCGGAGCTGCGCGAGGCGACCGGCATCGACGTCGGCCTGCGCCGGACGGGGGCGCTCGTGCTCGCCCGCGACGGCGACGAGGCCGAGGCGCTCGAGCGCGAGCTCGCCTTCCGCCGCGAGCTGGGCCTCGGCGTCGAGCGGCTGCGCCCCAGCGAGGCGCGCCGCCGCGAGCCCGCCCTGGCGCCCACGCTGCGCCTGGCGCTCGACGTCCCCGGCGACGCCAGCGTCGACCCGCGCCGCGTGCTCGAGGCGCTCGTCGCCGCCTGCCGCGCGCACGGCGTCGAGGTGCGTGAGGGCGCGCGCGTCGGGGCGCTCGACGAGCTGGGCGCCGAGCGCGTGGTCGTGGCCGCCGGAGCGTGGAGCGCGCAGCTCGTGCCCGATGTGCCCGTGCGCCCGGTCAAGGGCCAGCTGCTGCGCCTGCGCGACCCGCGCGGCCCCGGGCTCGTCGAGCGCGTCCTGCGCTTCGAAGGCGGCTACCTGGTCCCGCGCGGCGACGGCGGCTACGTGCTCGGCGCGACCATGGAGGAGCGCGGCTACGACACGACGGTCACCGCCGGCGGCCTGTACGAGCTGCTGCGCGACGCGCACGAGCTCGTGCCCGGCGTCAGCGAGCTCGTCGTCGAGGAGACGCTCGCCGGGTTGCGCCCGGGCACGCCCGACAACCTGCCCATCGTCGAGGAGCGCGACGGCGTCGTGCTGGCCTGCGGGCACGGCCGCAACGGCGTGCTCCTGGCGCCGCTCACCGCCGAGCTCGTCGCCGAGCTGCTCGCGCCGGCGGCGGTCCGATGACCGCCTCGGTCAACGGCGAGCCCCGCGAGGTGGCGGCGGGGACCACGGTCACCGCGCTGGTCGTCGAGCTCGGCCTGCCGGCGGGCGGGCGCGGCGTCGCCGTGGCGATCGACGGCGAGGTCGTCCCGCGCGCCGAGTGGGGGACGCGCGAGGTCGACGAGGGCGCGCGCGTCGAGGTGCTGACCGCCATGCAGGGGGGCTGATGCTCGAGCTCGCCGGACGGCAGCTGCGCTCCCGCCTGATCCTCGGCACCGGCGGCTTCCCGTCGCTCGAGCTCCTGCGCGAGGCGATCGAGGCGAGCGGCACCGAGCTGGTCACCGTCGCGCTGCGGCGCATCGATCCCGGCATGCGGGGATCGCTCGTCGACGTCCTCGACGCCGCGGGCGTCGAGCTGTTGCCCAACACTGCCGGGTGCTTCACCGCGCGCGACGCGGTGATGACCGCGCGCCTCGCGCGCGAGGCCTTCGAGACCGACCTGATCAAGCTCGAGGTCATCGGCGACGAGCGGACGCTGCTGCCCGACGCGCCGGAGCTGCTCGTCGCCGCCGAGGAGCTCGTCGACGACGGCTTCACCGTCCTGCCCTACACCAACGACGACCCGGTCCTGGCGCGGCGGCTCGAGGACGTCGGCTGCGCGGCGGTCATGCCCGCGGGCTCGCCGATCGGGTCGGGGATCGGCATCGCCAACCCGTACAACGTGGCGCTGATCGTCGAGCACGCGCGCGTGCCGGTCGTGCTCGACGCCGGCATCGGCACGGCCTCCGACGCCGCGCTGGCCATGGAGCTCGGCTGCGACGCCGTCCTTTGCGCGAGCGCGATCTCCCGCGCCCGCGACCCGGTGCGCATGGCGCGCGCGATCCGCGCCGCCGTCGAGGCCGGCCGGGCTGCGCTCGAGGCGGGGCGCATCCCGCGCCGCCGCTACGCGGAGGCCAGCTCGCCGATGCACGGGCTGCCGGAGCTCTCCGGCGGGCCGGTCGAGTGACGGAGCTCGACGCCCTCGTCGACCGCTTCCAGGCGGCCTGGACGGGCAAGCGGCGCGCCGCCTTCCGCGACTGCTGCACCGTCGACGTCCACTACGAGGACCCGCTCTGCGAGCGGCCGCTCGAGGGGCCCGACGAGGTCGCCGACCATGCCGCGCGGCTGTGGCGCCTGTTCCCGGACGCGCGCATCGAGCGCACGGGCGCGCGGCTGGGCGACGGGCAGTACGTCGCCGCGCCGGTCCGCATCGCCGGCACGCATCGCGGCGAGCTGCCGCGGCTGCCGGCGACCAAGCGCGCGGTCGTCGTGCATGCGGTCCTGTACTGCGAGCTGGACGCGCGGCGCGAGCTGCTCTGGCGCGTGCGGGCCTTCTACGACGTCTACGACGCCGCGGTCCAGCTCGGCCTGCTGCCCCGGCACGGCACGCTCGGCGAGCGGGCCATGCTCATGCTGCGCGGCTTCGGGTTGCGCAGCTGAGGGGTCTGACCCCCCATTTCAGTCAATGTCAACCGCTGACCGTCAGCTCGCCGTCCATCCCCGGGTGCAGGGTGCACGTGTACTCGATCTTCCCGGCGGTCTTCGGCGTGTACGAGTAGGTGCCGCCCTCGCCGAAGTTCTCCGACGAGAACTTGGCGCCCTCGCGCGCGACGACGTTGTGGTCGACGGCGTCCTCGTTGCGCCAGGTGACCTTCTGGCCGACCTTGACCGTCTGCTCCTTCGGGTCGAAGGCGATGTTCTTCATCGTGATCGTGATCCCGCTGGACGCGCCGCCGCTGGAGGGCGCGGCGGGCTTGGCCGGCTGCGAGGACGGGGACTTGTCGTCGCCGCCACCGCACCCGGCGGCGACCACGGCGAGGCAGGCGAGGAGGAGGGAGAAGATGCGCGTCATGTCAGGCAGCATGACGCTTTCCGGCCTCGGAGCCTTCCAGCTCGACGACCACGGGTGCGTGGTCGGACAGCTCCCCGCGCTGCATCACCTGCGGCCGGCCGGCGGCCTGCAGGCCGCGAGCGAGGACGTGGTCGACGTGGTGGCCGCCGGCGTGCTCGAAGCCGTCCACCTGCGGGCGCGGCTGGTTGAGGTCGCCGCCGAGGACGACCGGGGCGGCGTCGCCGCTCCAGCGCAGGACGGTCGAGGCGGCCAGCAGGAGGTCGGCGCGGGCGCGCGGGTCCGAGTGCGCCGTCGCGTGCAGGTTGGCCACCCACCAGCCCGACGGCTCGAGGCGCACGGCCTGGACGACGCGCCGCTCGGGCCACAGGCGCAGGCGCCGGTGCCCGCGAGCGGCGATCCGCTGGCCGCGGACGAGGATCGCGTTGGCGCTGCCGCCGCTCGAGCGCATCAGGTCCGGCCAGCGCTCGGCCAGCCACCGGCGCACGGGCAGCAGCGCGTTGCGCGACGTCAGCGCGACGTCGTGCTCGGCGGCCAGGCGCGCCGGCCACCACGGCGGGACCTCCTGCAGCAGCGCGACGTCCCAGTCCCAGCCGGCCAGCGCCGCGGCGAACTCGCGCTCCAGCGAGCGCCTGGCCGGCGGCTCGGCGCGCCCGTGGAACACGTTCCAGGTCAGGACCCGCACGAGGCTTTAGGTTTCCCGGCTTGGTCCGCCACCTACTCACCGGCGCCGAGCTCGGCCCCGACGACCTGCGCCGCCTGCTCGACCGCGCCGGCGCGCTCAAGCGTGAGCCGCACGCGTCGCGCGCGCTGGAGGGCCGCGCGGTCGCGCTGCTCTTCGAGAAGCCCTCGACCCGCACCCGCGTGTCCCTCCAGGCGGGCGTCCACGAGCTCGGCGGCTTCCCGATGGTGCTCGGCCACGGCGAGCTGCAGCTCGCCCGCGGCGAGTCGATCCGCGACACCGCGCTCGTGCTCTCGCGCCACGTGGCCGCGATCGGCGTGCGCACCGGGCCCGATGCACTGCTCGAGGAGCTGGCCGCCCACGCGACTGTGCCCGTCTTCAACATGCTGACCGCCGGCCACCACCCCTGCCAGGCGCTCGCCGACCTGATGACGATGCGCGAGGCGTTCGGCTCGCTCGCGGGCCGCCGGCTGGCCTACGTCGGCGACGGCAACAACGTGGCGCGGTCGCTCGCGGTCGTCGGCGCGCTCGCCGGGGTCCACGTCACGGTTGCCGCACCGCCCGGCTACCAGCTCGAGCCGGTCGCCCAGGCGCGGCTGGTGACCGACCCCGCCGAGGCGGTCGCCGGCGCCGACGTCGTCTACACGGACGTGTGGGTGTCGATGGGCGACGAGGCGACCGCCGCCGAGCGCCGGACGGCGCTGGCCCCGTACCGCGTCGACGACGCGCTGCTCGACCGCGCCGCGCCGGGCGCCATCGCGCTGCACTGCCTGCCCGCCCACCCGGGCGAGGAGATCACCGAGGCCGTCCTCTACGGCCCGCGCCAGCGCATCTGGGACCAGGCGGAGAACCGCCGCCATGCCCAGAAGGCGCTGCTCGAGTGGCTCGTGGGCGCCCTCTAGCGGACGGGTCCACTAGCCCGCTACGTCGCCCCGGCGGCGGCCCGGAGCCCACGGAGCTCGGGCTGATGCTCCCAGTCAGAGTCGCTCTCGCGGAGCAGCTGCAAGCCGATCGAGCCGAAGCCCACCAGCATCAAGGCCCTCGTGATCAGCACCCCCGTGTCGCCGGCGCCCACGAGCACGAAGAGCACGGCGGAGATGACGATCAGCGGCGCCGCCATCCGGTACTAGCGTCGCAACGCCGGCGATCATCTTGTTGGCGTGCTCCATGCGGTCGGTCATCCGTGCTCCTTCGCTCGTGGACGCCTGTCGCGACGCTACTCCCTGCGCGGCCGGAGAGCCCGGCGAAACGATTGCTAGGGTCCGCCGACGAGGGAGTGACGACTCGATGACGCAGCCGAAGTCCAGCTCGGCTCGATCGCGCAAGGCCGCGCGCGCGACCAAGCCGGCCCCGCCCGACGAGAACGTCTCGCGCGGCCTGCGCGAGCTGCTCACGCGCGCGGTCATGCTGCCGACCGAGCTCCTGCGCGAGGCGATGGACGACGCTGTCCGCCGCGGGCGCATGACGCGTGCCGACGCCGAGGAGCTCATCCAGTCGCTGATCGCGATCGGCCGCCGGCAGACCGAGGACGTGCTCGCGGACGTCGAGCAGCTGCTCGGCCGGTCACGCGGCGCCGCCGCCGACCGCCGCCGCACGCCGCCCGCGACCGACCGCGTCCTGCGCGAGGTCGACCGCGCCCGGCGCGCCGCCGGGCTGGCCGGCGCCTTCCCGATCTCCGGCTACGACGAGCTCGCCGCGGCGCAGATCATCTCGCGGCTGGACGGCCTCACCCCGGCCGAGCTGCGCAAGGTCCGCGACTACGAGCGCCGGCACGGCAACCGCAAGACGGTGCTGAGCGCGATCGAGCGCAAGCTAGGTTGAGGCCATGGAGAGCGCCGTCGCGCGCAAGCCCCAGCGGGGCGAGGAGCTCGAGCTGCGCGTCGAGAGCCTCGCCTTCGGCGGCAACGGCGTGGCCCGGTCGGACGGCTACGTCGTCTTCGTCGCCGGCGCCGTGCCCGGCGACCGCGTGCGCGCGGTGATCACCAAGCGCAAGCGCGATTACGCCGAGGCCCGCGCCGTGGAGGTGCTCGAGCCGTCGCCCGATCGGATCGCGCCGAGCGCCGACCATCCCGGCGCGCCGTGGCAGGTGCTCCCCTACGAGCGCCAGCTCGAGGTCAAGCGCGCGCAGGTTGCCGACGCCCTGCGGCGGCTCGGGCGGCTCGCCGACGTCGAGGTCGAGCCCGTCGTGCCGGCGGTGCAGCAGTGGCGCTACCGCAACAAGGCCGAGTTCTCGTTCGGCACGGGGCCCGAGGGGACGCTCGAGCTGGGCTTCCACCCGCCGGGGCGCTGGTACGAGGTGGCGCCCATGGCGGAATGCCTGCTGGTCTCCGAGCGCGCCGACGCGGCGCGGCGCGCCGTCCTCGAGTGGGCCCGCGCCCAGGGGCTCAGCGCGTTCGACCGCCGCAGCCACGAGGGGCTGCTGCGCAACCTCGTCGTGCGCGAGGGGCGGCGCACGGGTCAGCTGCAGCTGCGCCTGGTCATCGGCGACGGCGATGTCGACACGGCGTCGCTCGCCGCGGCCGTCGACGCCGACGGCCTGTTCCTCACCCGCACCGACGCGCTGGCGGAGACCACCGCGGGCGGCGAGACCGAGCTCGTCGCGGGCGCGGTGGAGCTCGAGGAGGAGCTCGCCGGCCTGCGCTTGCGCATCTCGCCCGAGGCGTTCTTCCAGACCAACACCGAGATGGCCGAGCGCCTCTACGGCGCCGCCGGCGAGTTGGCGCGCCTGACCGGCTACGACCGCGTCTACGACCTCTTCTGCGGCATCGGCACGATCGCCCTGGCGCTCGCGCCGCGCGCCGGGGAGATGTGGGGGCTCGAGGTCGTCGAGTCCGCGGTCGCCGACGCGATCCGCAACGCGCGCGACAACGAGATCGCCAACGCGCGCTTCTTCGCCGGCGATGCGCGCCTCGCGCTGCGCGAGCTCGTCGAGCGCGCCGGCCGGCCGGACGTCGTCGTCGTCGACCCGCCGCGGGCCGGGCTGAGCGCCAAGGTCGTGCGGCGGATCGTCGAGGCCGCGCCGAAGCGCATCGTCTACGTCTCCTGCAACCCGACGACGCTCGCGCCCAACGCGGCCCAGCTCGTCGAGGCCGGCTACGCGCTCGGCCCCGTGCGCCCGGTGGACATGTTCCCGCAGACGCCGCACATCGAGTGCGTGGCCGCGTTCGAGCGATGATCCCCGCCGCGCCGCCGCCCGCGCTGCCTCCGGCGACCGCCGTAGAGATCGCGCAGTACGGCGGCCACGTGATGTGGCTGGACACGATCGACGGCGAGAAGGTCGTCGTCGACCGCACCCGCGGGCAGACCGTCACCGTGCCGATCGCCGCCCCGGTCCGCGAGCTCGACCTCGGCCCGGGACCGGACGGCCGCCCGGCCGCCGTCTACGTGCGCTGCCGGCCGAGCTGCGACGTCTGGCGCTACAACCTCGCCAACGGCCACGAGACCCGGGTCGTGCGCAACGCCCGCCGGCCGACGGTGTGGGGGCGCCGGCTGGTCTACACGCACGGGCGCGACGTGCTCCTGCGCGAGAACGGGCGCTCGCGGCTGCTCGCCCTGCGCGCCGATCCCGACGACCTCGAGCTGGGCCCCGGCCAGCTGGCCTACACCGCGCTGTTCGACTCCGACGAGGGCAACGGCGCGCTCGAGCTGCGCCTCCACGCTCTGGCCGGCGGGCGCGACGTGCCGCTCGATCGCGGCGTGATCGGCGAGGGCGACTCGACCGGCTTCAACGGGCTGACGTTCCTGTCCGAGGGGCTGTACTGGCAGCGCGCGCACCGCAGCGCGTGCACCGTGCGCATCACCGGCTTCGCGCTCTACGAGCCGCGCCGCGCTCGCCGGCGGACGGTCGACCGCGTCCGCGCGCCGCTGGCCGCGCGCCGGGCGCCGGCCGCCGCGCCCGACACGCCGGAATCCGAGGGGTGCGAGCCCGGTGGATGATCTCGCGGGCGCCGGCGAGCGCGCCGACGCCGAGCCGGTCGAGGTCGACCACCCGGACGATCCGTAAGCTCCGGCCCGCATGAGGGCGGTGACGATCCGCGAGGGCGGCGAGCTGGCCGTCGCCGAGCACCCGGACCCGCAGCCGGGCGCCGGCGAGGTGCTCGTCCGCGTCCGCGCGGCGGGGCTCAACGGCGCCGACATCCTCCAGCGCCGCGGCGCCTACCCCGCGCCGCCGGGCGCGCCGCCGGACATCCCGGGGCTCGAGCTGGCCGGCGAGGTCGCCGCCGTGGGCCCGGGCGCCCGGCGCTTCGCCGAGGGCGATCGCGTGATGGGCATCGTCGGCGGGGGCGGCCAGGCCGAGCTGGCCACCGTCCACGAGCGCCAGCTCATGCCGGTGCCCGACGCCCTGGACTGGCCGGCGGCCGGCGCGGTGCCCGAGGTCTTCACCACGGCCCACGACGCGCTGTTCACGCAGTGCGACCTGCGCCTGGGCGAGCGCCTGCTCGTGCACGGCGCCGCCGGCGGCGTCGGCACGGCCGCCGTGCAGCTCGGCGCGGCCGCCGGAGCCCGCGTGACCGCCACGGTGCGCAACGAGGCGCTGCGTGGCGCCGTCGCCGAGCTGGGCGCCGGCGAGGTCCTCGCGCCCGACGGCTTCCAGGAGGACGGCCCGTTCGACGTGATCCTCGAGCTCGTCGGGGCGCCGAACATGCCCGCCAACCTGCAGGCGCTCAACACCGGCGGGCGGATCGTCGTCATCGGCGTCGGAGCGGGCTTCCAGGCCGAGGTCAACCTCCTCGCGCTCATGGGCAAGCGCGCCACGCTCCGCGCGTCCACGCTGCGCGCCCGCCCGCTGGAGGAGAAGGCGGCCACCGCGCGAGCCATGGAGCGCGAGGTCCTCCCGCTCTTCGACGCCGGGCGCCTGCGCGCCCCCATCGCCGAGACCTTCCCGCTCGCGGAGGTCGAGGCGGCCTATGACCGCTTCACCGCGGGCGGGAAGCTCGGGAAGATCGTCCTGACAACGACCCCGGCAGATGCGTAGCCAGGGTCCGCGGGGGCCCGGTGCCGGGGACCCCCGCCCTCGCTCGGACGTCAGTGCGCCATGACGGGCCCGGTCGCGTGCGGCGTCCGGAACGCGCCGTCGGCCCCCTTCGCCGCGTCGCTGAACGCGTGCGTGACGAACGGGTAGCTGCCCTCGTGGTCGAGCTTGAACTCGACGTACCCGCCCTGCGACGGGGCGAGGCTGACCGTCTGGGCGTCGTGCCCGATCTGGCCCTCGATCACCGTGCGGTCGAAGACCGCGCCGATCACGTGGAAGGCCGACCACAGCGAGTCGCCGGCGTTGAGCAGGTAGAGGCGGACGCGCTCGCCCTTCTTGACCTTGATCGGGTGGCGCACGTACTGCCCGGCGTAGCCGTTGAACGCGACCACGGCGGGGTCCTTCTTCTGCATCGCCGCGTAGTCGGGGTCGGTGCTGTTCTTCGAGGGATAGAACTCCTGCTGGGTCAGCCACAGCTCGCGGTCGACCGGCTTGAGGTGCTTGGGCTTGACCACGAGCATCCCGGCCATCCCGGCGCCGACGTGGAGCAGGGCGGGGGCGCTGACGCAGTGGTACATGAAGATGCCCGGGTGCTTGGCGATGAAGGTCTCGCGGTGGCGGGCGCCCGGCGCGATCGTCACGAACGCGTGCGTCGGGTCCGCACCCTCGGCGTGCAGGTCGAGCGAGTGCGGCAGCGTGACGCCCATCTTCTTGCTGGCGCCGTTGACGAAGTCGATCGAGACGCGGTCGCCGACGTTGACGACCATCGGCGGCGAGGCGCCGGTGCCGCGCAGGAACCGGCCGTTGATCCCGAACGACCAGACCTCCATCGGGTGCAGGTCGGGGGAGACGCGCGTGATGTGCTGGTCGACGTCGACGCGGAAGTGCTTGACGGGCCCGGGCGGGATGGCCGGCAGCAGCGGGCTCGGGCGCTTGTAGTGCTCGGCCTTGACGTTCTTGACCGCCTTCGACGACGGAGCCGCGGCCGCACCGGCCGCCTCGCCGTGCTGATGGCCGGCCGGCGCCTGGGTCGCGGCGGTCGCGCCGGCGGGCGCCGCCTTCGACGACGAGCCGTTGCCGGGGACGCGGTGCGCGAGCAGCAGGCCGCCGGCGAGGCCCGTGGCGACGGCGAGCCAGATGATCAGCGCCGTCCAGCGCGATGCGCGCTGCGGCGCCTCGAGCGGCTGCTCCTCGGCCGCGGCGCGCTCGAGCGCGGCGACGCGGTCGACCAGGCGCAGCTCGACATGGCGGTGGTCGGGATGCCGCTCACCACCGGCTGGTCCGCGCTTGTGCGGTGCTGTCGCGGGCCCCGTCTGCTGCACTCTCGTTCACCATCCACGCGTCGCTTGCAGGACGGGACGATTCTTCGCGAGCGGGTGGGCTCCGCCATCCGCAACCCTGGCAGCTTGCGTGCGAGAACTGGCGCAGGAATACGCTGCGAGATCGCGCGATCCCGCTAGGTAATTAGTACGACACGTCCCCGGCGGCTTCGTCGGCGTCCTCGGCCACCGGCACGACCTCGTTGGCGTGGATCGTGCAGAGGGTCGGGCCGCCCGACTCGAGGACGGCGCGAAGCTCCTGCTCGGTGAGCTTTGCCCCGCACTCCTCGCAGCGCTCGCCGGCCGTCTCGAGCGTGTGTTCCTCGAGGTCCATAGGGCCGCAGCCTAGTACGGCGGCAGCTCCGCGTACCACTCGCCGAGGACCCGGAAGGCGGACCAGAACTGCCGCTTGGCCGTCTCCTCGTCGAGCGAGTCGTCGATGTTGGGCACGACGAGCGCCTCCGTCGACGGCGTGAAGCGCTGGATGACCCCGAAGGCCGGCTCGATGGTGCGCGCGAGCGGGACGTCGGCGTCGTTGAGGACGGCGAGGGCGTCGAGGCCCATGACCACGACGATCTTGGGCGCGACGATCGCCAGCTCGTCGACGATCCGGGCCACGCACGCGGGATCGGCGAGCGACGGGTCGGCGACCGGGCAC